>DASRBR010000703.1:0-10194 GCA_035653495.1 Verrucomicrobiia bacterium | reverse complement strand
TTTTTCGGTGAGCGGCATGGCGCAACTTTGGCAATCGTTTCCGCCGGAGAGCAAACCGCAACGATTCACATCGGTCTGGGCGCCCTGGATGGTGGCGCTGACGCGCTCGGTGATTTTGGGAACGTCCGCCTGGCCAAGCGTCGCAACCGAAATGCTCTTGCGCTGCCGGTTGAACGTAATTGCTTCGAGCGCCGGTTCCTGCGCGAGCACGTCCGTCACCGAACGCGCCAAACATTTGGCGGAAGGCGTTTCGGTTTGCTTTTCAGTTGGCGTGGACAGGCTCATCGGGTCAAAAATATCTTTTAACCTCCCCTATTTTACCGTGATTGCAAAGCAATCGAAAGAGGCAAATGGGTGGAAAATACCCAACTACCCAAACCCCCAAATCCTAAGGAAATCTCAATCTGAAATACTAAACATCCCTCAAGGTGCTTTGTGCTTGAGATTTCTTTGGGTATTTCGTCATTGGGTCTTTGGGTATTTATCTCGCTCCCGATTCCGCCGGCACAATTTCCAAGTCCACCCTTTCCGTGTGCCTTATGGCTGTCAATGGTGTTGGCCTGCCGATGCGCGATTCAGTCAACAGTTTGTGCAGCGAATCAATGCCCGTCACCGCTTGGCCGCCGAAGCTGACGATGACATCGCCGACCTGCAAGCCGGCCTTCTCCGCCGGGCTTTTCGGCTCAACCGACACAACCAGCAAGCCAGATTCCACTGGTAAATTATAAAAGCGCACCACGCGCCGGTGCAGCTTCACATTTTGTCCTCCCACGCCGATGTAACTGCGCCGCACCTTCCCATCTTTGATGAGCCAGCCGGTGATGTATTTGGCCGTGTCAATCGCGATTGCGAAACAGATGCCTTGCGCCGGCAAAATTACCGCGCTGTTCACGCCAATGACTTCGCCGCGCGAATTGACGAGCGGGCCGCCGGAATTGCCTGGGTTCAACGCGGCGTCAGTCTGGATGATGTCGTCCATCAAGCGCCCCGAACTCGCGCGCAACGAACGGCCCAATGCGCTCACCACGCCCGCGGTCACGGTATATTGAAAGCCGTAGGGATTGCCGATGGCCACGGCAAGCTGGCCGACGCGAAGATCTTTCGATTCGCCCAGTTTTGCAGGCTTCAAATTCGGCGCGTAGATGCGCAGCACGGCAAGGTCCGTTTCCGGGTCTTCGCCCAGCAGATGAGCGTCGGGGCGCCGGCCGTCATCCAGCGTCACTTCAATCTTGCTCGCGCCATGAACGACGTGGCTGTTGGTCAACACGAGGCCGTCCTGGCTGATGATGAAACCCGACCCGCTGCCCGCGCGCACTTCGCCGCGCCCGGTCACAACCTTGCGCACCTCGATGTTCACCACTGAATGGCTGACCTGCTCCGTCGCGCTCACCACGGCGCGTGAATAGGCATCCATCAAGGCGAGATCATCGTTCTGTGTTTCGGAAGGGGTGGAAGTCGCCAGCGGGCCGTCGCCTTCGTTCAAAATCGGTTGGACCAGAGGTCCTCCAGCTTGAGAGATGTGAAGCGTTGGTTCATCGTTCATAAGTAAACTTTCCGTCCGACGATTTCTTTTTTGAAAGCGCCGGGCTTTCTTTTCCGCAAGGTAACGCCGAATGTCAGGAGGTCAAACTGCTGGCGTTTTTGAATCTCAGTGGAAGCGCGCCAACCGTCAGCAACGCAGCGGCATCTCCGTTGGACGCGGAACTTACACCTGGTGCAGGAAACCTCTATTGGTTCGCTTCATTCGGCGCGACGATTTGCATCACGACGACTGAACTGCTGCACGCCCACGAATAGAGCGGTCCATTGGGAGTTGGCTCGCGCCAGCGTGACCACGCCAGATAGTCGCTTTTTCGCGTGTTTTTCCACGCCGCGTCCGCATTCGCCTGCAGCCATTTTTCATACAACGCCTGCAGCCCGCGCTCTTTCATGAATTTTGCCAACCAACGCACACAAATTCCGTTGAATCCCGCCGCGTCGCCGTCCTGCTCGTACTGCGGCAGGATTTTATCTATGCACAGAATTTGCTGCGTAAAATTCGCGGCGAGCTTCGCGTCATTCGTTCGACCCAGGAAATTTGCCGCGCCGATGAACGTTCCCTGGTTGTAGCTGAAACTTCGGCGGCTGATGCGACCATCGATCTTGATGTTGTCGCAAACCCGGCCCGTGTCCGAATCGAACAAAACCGCGCGTTCCCAATCATAAATCGCCTGTGCCTTCGCCAGGTAATTTGTGTCGTGAAAAATCTGGTAGAGCAGCGACGCCGCGATGGAACCCGGGCCGTTCACGCAGGCATTTTTCGATGCATTGGATGTTTTCCACCACAATCCTCCGCCGAGATTGGTGGACCACGCGCGCGCATAACACATGTCGAAATTCGATTTTGCGATATCGCGATACGTTGTGTTGCCGGTCAACTGGTGCGCCCGCGCGCAGGCGATCACCATCCACATGATGTCGTCATTGTAATCGTTGTTTTCCCAATTCGCGCCGTGGTCGGCGATGAATCCATCGAACAGGTTGCTGAAAATGACCAGGCAACCGGCGTTCGTCGTCCGCTCATAAACGTCCAGAACCATTTCCATTTGCTCGGCCCGGTCCCAAAAATGCGTTTTGTTTCCCTCCGTGGTGGAACGATAAAAAGCGTTGATGCCCTCCGTGTAGTAGAACGCCTTCTGGTACGCGGCGAAAATGGCGTCCGCATCCGATGCGGTGAATGCGCTTGCCGACGGCGTCACGCCCAAAAAAAGCAACAGCAACAACGCCATTCCGCACCCAATGTTTTGTAAAGAAAGTTTCAGCACTTGAGGGAAAATGTCCTACGCATTCTCGGCGCACAAATCAATTGCAATGTGCGTAATGCCCCAACCCGCGTCTCCTTTGATTTTTTTGCTGCGCTTTTTTGGCAACTGGGTTATCATGTAAACACCAAAGCCTGCCGTCTTCGCGTAACGTAATCACTCCGGCAGGACCTGACCGGAGCATGATATGAATACCAAAACTCTTCGCCAAAAATCTCCACGCAAACAGAAACCCGCCCGCTCACATGCCGCGTCTGGCAATGGTTCATCTGGCAACGGCGCTCCTGTTGCGACGCCTGGCATTTCGCGCAACCTGGCCGCATGGCTGGCCAAACCCAAAGGCAACCTTATCGCCGGCAAATGGGTTCCCGCAACGTCAGGCAAAACTTTTGAAGTCGTAAATCCTGCGGACGCTACGGTCATCGCCCACGTCGCCGAAGGCGACAAAGAAGACATCAACCGCGCAGTCGCCGCTGCCCGCCGAGCATTCGATTCATCTTCCGCGTGGCGGCGCATGACGCCCAGCGAACGCGGCAGATTGATCTGGCGCATCGGTGACTTGATCCTTGAGCACACGGATGAACTTGCGGAGTTGGAATCCGTTGACAATGGCAAACCAAAGGCTGTTGCGCGCGTGGCCGATGTGCCGCTGGCCGCGGACCTTTTCCATTACATGGCGGGGTGGGCGACGAAAATCGAAGGTGATACCATTCACATCAGCGTTCCGTATGCGCCCGGTTCACGGTTCCACGCCTACACGCTGCGTGAACCCGTCGGTGTCGTCGGGCAGATCATCCCGTGGAATTTTCCTTTGTTGATGGCCGCATGGAAACTTGGCCCGGCGCTCGCCACCGGCAACTGTGTCGTCCTCAAGCCTGCCGAACAAACCCCGCTCTCCGCGTTGCGCCTTGGCGAACTGCTTCTTGAAGCGGGCTTGCCTGAAGGCGTGGTCAACATCGTGACCGGCTTCGGCGAAACCGCGGGTGCGGCGCTTGCCGCGCATGACGATGTGGACAAGGTCGCTTTCACCGGCTCAACCGAAGTCGGCAAAATCATCGTCCGCGCAGCAGCGGGGAATTTGAAAAAGGTCAGCCTCGAGTTGGGAGGCAAGTCGCCGAACATCATTTTCCGGGACACGGCGGACATAGATGCCGCCATCAATGGCGCGGCCAGCGCAATCTTTTTCAACCACGGCCAATGCTGTTGCGCAGGTTCGCGGCTTTTGGTCGAGCGCGATATTTTTGACCGCGTTGTCTCAGGCGTTGCCGAGCAGGCCAAAAAAATCAAGCTGGGGCCCGGCTTGAGTGCCGAAACGGAAATGGGTCCGCTGGTTTCGGAAGAGCAATTACAACGTGTGACCGGTTACATGAACCAGGGCCGGCAAGCTGGCGCATGTTATCTGACCGGAGGCGCAAGAAAGGGGAATCGCGGATACTTTGTCGAGCCCACCGTCATCAAGGGCGTCAAGCCTTCCATGAGTATTGTGCGCGAAGAAATATTTGGCCCGGTGGTGGTGGCCGAACCTTTTGCCAGCGTTGATGACCTCATTTCACGGGCCAACCAAACACACTACGGCCTGGCCGCGGGCGTCTGGACGCGAGATATTTCCAAGGCGCACCGCATTGCCGCTGAATTGAAGGCCGGGACGGTCTGGCTCAATTGCTACAACATCTTTGATGCCGCGCTGCCGTTTGGCGGCTATAAACAATCCGGTTGGGGACGCGAAATGGGCCACGAAGTGCTGAACCTTTACACACAAACGAAGGCAGTCGTTGCCGGGCTTTGATTGTGGTTGAAAAAATCTTTCGTTTGGCCTCATGATGCAGTTCATTAAATGAACTGCTGGCGCGGACAACTGTTGCCGTACGCGTTTCTTTGCAAGGAAGTTGCAGTTTCGTCTTAAGATTCGGAGCACGAACATCATTTCTCCACCCCAACCCCAACCGCTCATGAAAGCCAACCAAACCATCAATCGGTTCGTCCGCGCAATCACAGCATTGGCCCTTCCATTCCTTGGCCTGTGTTGCCTCGCGCAAACCCAGTCTTCGTTCAATTCGCCCGGAGGATTTCATTATAATTCTGACGGCACGCTCAGCCTGCAATGGACCGGTCCCGGCACTCTCGAATCCTCGCCGGGCCTCTTCGGGCCATGGACGGAAGTGACCAGCGGTTCGCCGTCTTATATCGGTAACGCCAGAGTGCCGGTGACGGGCAACACGGGATTTTTCCGCCTGCATGCCGGCGCGCGCGTCGGCTCCGTCCTGCCCGCGCCCATCATTCCGCCTTTGCCCGCGATTCAATCCGCGACGATCCAACGACTGGCTGCGCCAACTGCGGCGGGCGACACGTTGTTGCAGGTCGTTTTTCAGCAGCAACCCGGTGTGCCCGCCAGTCTCAGTAATTTCTTCGTCCTGGACGACCAGGTTTACATGCTGCGCGATGACGGCGTGTATCCCGACCAGACGGCGAACGACGGCACCTACAGCGCCATCGTGCCGCTGAACACGAACGACCTCGTCGCCTGGAACAATCATGTGGACGAAGTCGCCGCGACCGGCAACATCACCGAGCCGGTTTTCACCGGCCGCATCGTCACCAGCAGCAATCAACTCTCAAAATTCGACATCACCAATTTCATCGTCGCGCATGCGCCCATTCCGTTTCTGCCTTTTCCATGTTCGCTCGGCGCGTCGGATTTTTACAATCCTGGCAAAACGCTTCTCATCACCGACCTCAGCGTCGTCCAGGACCCAACTCGCACCTGGGACCCGTGCGGCGGAGTGGGAACGCAAATGGGGCCGTGGACGTTCGGATATCTCATGTCCAACATGTGCAACCAACCCGTCTCCGGCATCAATCCATCCGATTTCGTGATGACGTGGCTGCGCAATTGGGAGTTCAATGAAACCGTCAACTTCGACACCGTCCAGCAACGTTCCAATCAGATCGTCACGCAGGTCATCAATGGTTGGTTGAGCGGCAGTGGCACGAACCTCAATCTGGCCACCGCGCCGTTCCGTCTGCTGGCCATCGTCAACCGGATTGATCTGCGTTCGCACGCATTTCCATACGACAATGCCGGCGAATGCCGGTTCGTGTTCGGCGTGGTTGACCCGTCCAATCCCTGTTCGACGCCGCTGCCGTTCACCGTGATCTTCGAATATGACGTGCCGATGAAAGGTTGCACTGCGATCAAAAACTGGGCCAATCAATGGGCCGCTTTGAACAGCATCCCATTTGGTCCCGGCTTCAATGCGGCGCTCGAAGCCATCACCGACCAGGTCACTCTCGCCGGCGCGGACCCGACCAAGCCGAATTTCAGCGCGCTCAATCAACTGCGCAGCAATGATGAGTTGACCTTCACATGGGACCTCCGCGAATTCATCATCAACAGTTCGGGTTATCTCGTCGAGAACACGGTCAAGAACACACCCGCCGGAAACTTCAACAATACCGGCATTATCACGACTTTTTGCAATGATCCGACGTACACGGCGAATATCCTTGCAGACAATTTTACCGTGCCGCTGGTCTATTTGAGCACGCCGTTTCTGGGCGCGCATGCGCTGGCGCCGGCCGGCACATTTTGGAACGGTTCGCCTCCGTTGTCGATTCCTCCACCGACACGCATCCACTTTTCATTGAACACCTGCAACGGGTGCCATACTGGTGAAACCGCGACAGCTTTTACGCACGTTTCGCCTCGCAGCTTCGGCGCGCCTTCCAGCCTGTCTGCGTTCCTGACCGGCGAGAATGTGCTCGATCCCGCCGGTTCCGGTATCACCAATCGTTATGCCGATTTGCAAAGGCGAGTGGCGGATTTGGACATGGTCGTGCACAAGCCCTGCCTCTGTCTTTCGTTGCAACGCACGATCACGATGCCGCATTGAACGCGTGAAATTAGAGCGCTTTAAATTGAACTGTAGCCACAAAAAGCATTTGGACACATTTAGTTTTCGGATGGAACAGGCGACCCGCCTGTGCTGTCCGGCAACTTGCCGGACAGTTCTTCTTCACCTAGCCAAAACATGAACAGGTCGGCAGGTTGCCGACCTGAACGGGCAAGTTGCCCGTTCCACCCGGAAATCATCCCATTCTCATCAATAAAACGGCCACACTTTAATTTAAACAGCTCTAGTAAAATTATTTTTTCTGCTCAATTGAATTGACGGCTTGGTTCAACACCGCGTCTTCCATTGAGACAAGGTTGCTCGGTTCGGGAAATCGCCCGCCGATGACATCAGCCGCGTATTCCTTGAACGCAGCGATGCGTTCCTGCTGCAGGCGTTCGTATTCCTTGCGAAAATTTCGATACATTTTTGCGTGGCGCGGAATGCGTTCGTCGTAATCGCCCAAAATATCGTCCGAAAAGAGGAATTGAGAATCGCAACCATTTCCCGAACCAAGCGACATCAGGAACAGCGTCGTTTTCTTGCAGAGATACGACGCCAACTGATGCGGCACCAATTCCAGTTCCGCCGCGTATGCGCCCGCGCTTTCCAGGCGTTTCATTTGTTCATAAAGATGCAAGGCTTCATCGGCGGTTTTGCCGATTGCGCGCACATTGGTCCACGTCGCATGGCGCGGCACCATGCCAAGATGCCCGACAACCGGAATTCCCTCGCGCGCCATCGCTTCGATCATCCACGGGCTGGCCGAGCAATAGACCGAGCTTGCGCCCAGTTCCAGCGCCTTGAACGCGATGCGGATGGCTTCTTCCGGCGAAGCCAGACCGTGCGGTGTAGCGCCCGAGATGAAACTTTTGGGCGCAGCCGCGACCAATAATGGCAATCGCGCCTGCGAAGCCGGCGTGTCGAAGCTGCAACTTAGCAGGTCAATTCCGGCCGCTTCCGCCGCAGCCGCTTCCTCCGGTGATTTCACATGGATATGCGTCAGGCAGCGCTTGCCCTTGAGCTGGCGCAGGTCATAAACGGAATATTTTTTGTCCGGTCTGAGCATGCAGCGACAGTGAATTGTTGCGACGCGCTTGGGAAGTTTAAAGTTGGGATTGGCCCCGAGACACGAATAGCACGAATACGCACGAATCCAGATTTGATGCGAAGCCTTTCAGCAAACTCCGAAGGAGTTTTGTCTCTCAGCCCAGGGTTGCGAGCGCAGCGAGCTACACTGGGTAAAATCATGGAAATCCAAATCACTTTCGAGCAAAGCGAGGCGAGCGCAGCGAGTATCTCCTGCGCTATAATTCCTGCACCTTAAAATGCAGGCGATTCACGCTCCAGAACCGAACCCGGGCATATTCTAAATCTTTGACCTACAAATGGGCCGGCCCTGGCGGGCCCAAGCTAAAAACGTACATTTTCAGCCACCAACAAAAACGCCCGCTTCCGGTCTCTCGACCAAAAAGCGGGCGGCTGAAAAATATTGAAAAAGCTGAAAACTGACGTTTTCAGCTAGAGATTATTTCGCCAGTTCAATCGTCTTGACGGCCATCATCATCTTGCCGTCTTTTTCCTTCACGTTGCCGGTCACGGTGACCTTCTGCGGGGTTTTGCAAAGGTTTTCATGGAAGTCTTTGCTGACCTTGCCGGTCAGGTAATAGGTGACGGTTTTGCCGTCTTTTTCGACTTCGACGGCATTCTGGCATTTGTCGGTTTCGTGCAACGCGCACTTGGCGCACTTGCCCATGCCGGTGATGGTTTCAACTTCGCGCGCGAAAGTCGGCGTGGTCAAAGCCAGCATCAGCAGCGCGACGGCACCGACAATCAATAGAGAGGTAATTTTTTTCATAGATGTTATTGTAAGCTTTCCGTTTTTATCCCGAATTAATGGGTTCGCCGTAAATTTTGGTCAATGTGCCCGGTTTGTCAAGTGCCAGAAAATGCAAATATCGCGCGGGCAGCAGGATACAATCATGCCTTGGCGCCACCCGCCACGGTTTTGTCATGCGCCGGGTCCCAAAAGTTCGTGTTCGCGCCGAACAACTTCACACCCATCTCTTTCAGCGCACCATCGGGAACAGTCACAAGCTTCTCGTAAAACGGATGATGCGACGCCTTGTAGGGGTTGTTGTGTTTGGTGTTGTAGCAACAGATCATGGACCAGCGCGGATGCGGCGATTTGTTCTGGTCGGACCGATGCAGCGTGTTGCTGTGGAAGAAAAGCACGTCGCCCGGTTCCATCTCGACATAGACCAATTCCATGATCTTCATGGCATTCTCGACGCGCTCGGGGTCGGCGCCGGTCTGGTCGCCGAATTTTCCGTGCTCCACGCGGCCCATCAGGTGCGAGCCTTTGAGGACTTGCAGGCAGCCGTTCTCGCGCGTGTTCGGGTCCACCGCGATGAACGCCGATGCCATGTCGGGAAACAGGCAGCCGTTCATGTACCAATAGCCATAATCCTGGTGCCAGCTCCACGCGCCGCCGGTGAACGGCTCCTTGATGCTCATCTTGGAATGATAATGATACACTTCGTCGCCAAGCAATTGCTCCATCGCGTGGACGATACGCGGCGTGCGCGCGACAGTGCCATAAACATCCTCGCCCGCCTTGTTCCAGAGCACGAGCTTGGTCGCGCCGCCTTCGCCGTCCTTCAAATCGTAGGCATGCTTTTTCATGGCGGCGTCGGCCTTGGCGGTCTGGCGCAGGATGTCGGTTTCCTCCTTGTCGAAGAGCGATGCGACCAGCAGGAAACCATCGCGTTGAAACGCCGCCACTTGGGGATCGGTGAGGATTTTGGCTGGCATAGTTCAGTTGATTGGTTTGGGTGTGAACGGAGTGTAGCGTGTTCGCCGTCCTGTTGCAAGCCGGGAACCCTCCATGCTCAATCCAGCGTTACGAGTTCCGTGTTCGACGGTCAGCGTTCGATTCTTGCCACGTTTTTACGTGGTTCGATGTTCGACGTTCAGCGTTCGATGTTCTATGGTTTGGCCGTCTACCATCCTCGTTTTTCTCGGTGCCCTTGGTGACTTTGTGGTTCTCCGCGCCTCCGCGCCTCGGCGGTTCAAAATTCGGTATTTGATGCATTGTTCCTGATTTCCTAATTTAATCCGGCTTTATGTCTTTCGGCGTTCTGCGTTCGGTGTTTTCCTCGTCACATCCCGGGCCGGTCCAATGCCGGCGGCCATCAATAATCAACCTTCAACCATCAACCATTTTGGTGCCTTCGTGCCTTGGTGGTTAAATCTGTCCCGCGCTTCGGCTTGCCGGGGTTTTTAATGGACACCTCCTTCACTGCACATTAGGGTCGCTCAATGGAACAGGCAAAGCGAATTCTCGATCTACTATCCGAAGGATTTAGGCCAAAAAAAATTGCAGAAATATGTCAGATATCACTCCGGTCGGTAGTGGAAACAATCTCCAATGCTGTTAAGGATCGTCATGTTTTGCGCTCAGAGGTGCTAGCAACGCTCGACGAATCTGAGCAAGAGGAAAT
>DASRBR010000702.1:0-3336 GCA_035653495.1 Verrucomicrobiia bacterium | reverse complement strand
CCACGTGCGGCTGCTGAAATTCGACGGCGGCGATTACATCTGCAACGACGCCTCGCACGGCCATCTGCCCGGCAAATACTCCATCGAGCCGCGTTTCGACAACTTGATTGACATCGCCCAAAGCGCGCGCGCCGCCGCGCCGGACGTGTTTATCATGTGGTATTGGGGATTGCGCTCGCCGTTTTGGGCCATGTACGGCGACATGCTTTTCGAAAGCGGCCTGCACGCGGAAGGCTCGGCCACAAGTTCGTTTCCCACGCTTTACTATCGCGACTCGGTCAGCCTCGCGCAGGACCAGAACGCGCAATTCGCCAAAACGATTCCGCCCATCGTGAAGGACAGCCTCGGCACATGGATCGCCGATGATCGTTGGGGCAATTTCATGGGCAAACAACGCTGGCGCGAAGCGCTGGTGATGGACCTCGCCCGCGGAAATCTTTTGCTGCCGAACCTTTGGGGCGATATTTATCTGTTCAACGACGATGATGTGAAGTTCCTCGCGCGCATGACCTCGCTCGCGCGGAAGAACGAAAAGCTTTTCCTGCATCGCCGCAACATTCTCGGCTCGCCCATGCTGAACGAAGTTTATGGCTACGCTTACACACAGGGCCGGCACGGGTTCATTTTCATGAACAACGACGACTTTGTTTCGCGTCCGGCGGAACTGCGTTTGGACGGCAGCATCGGTCTTGACGCAAAACCGGGCACGAAGCTGCGCGTGATTTCGCATTTTCCGGAACAATCGCGATTGCTGCGGCCGGACGGAAAACCATTTCATGCCGGCGATGACATGCAGGTCTGGTTGCGTCCGTTTGAATTCTTGATGCTTGAAGTCGGGCCGGACGTGAAGCAGGGCGGCTTGCCGTTTCGGGCGGTTGGCTACTCGCAAGCAGCCGATTTGGGCCGTGAATTGGAATTGCAGAAAACAACTCCCGATGAAACCATGGAAGTCCGGTTTGCCGATGCGGAGCGTTTTGCGGCTCAAGGTTTCAAGGAGAAGACTTACCAGTTCGAAACCACGTTGCCGGCTTTCGATGTAGGTGAACTGGTAGGGACATCGCGCTGCGATGTCCGCTCGGACGGCGCAGCGCGCCGTCCCTACCCACTGGATGCACAAGCGTCTTCTCCCTCGCCCCGCAGCGAAGCGCGGGGAGAGGGCAGGGGAGAGGGGACCAATACTCATTTCCGCGCCTCCTCTCCCCAACCCTCTCCTCCACTGCGTGGAAGAGAGGGAGAAGCTGCGCAACAACCGATTCTCGCTATCGCAGTGCGGCTCAAAAAAGGCGGCGCGGAATGGCGTTACGCGCCGAAGGTGGTGCAAATCGTGCAGGCGGTTGCGCGCATCGGCGACCAGCACGTGCAAATGATTCCTGTTCCCGACAGCCGCCAATACGGCAACACGCAAGCCGACGGTTGTTCATGGGTGGTTTACAAGGTGCGGCTTGGTCCGCAAATGTCCGGCAAATCGCTGAAGCTCGCCATCCATGCTTATCTGCCCGATGGGGTCGAGGCCGAAGTCCAATCGTGGGTGGTCAAGCGTTGGTGGCAGGAGGACGCGCGTCCTGAGAGCGATGGCTTTTATACCGATGAACCTTCGTAAAATTATCGCTGAAAAGTTTGACGTTGGCGGCAAATGCAACAATGGTTTCAGGAAAACAAACGCGACGGATTTGCATCCCCTCTCCCTGGGGGAGAGGGACAGGGTGAGGGCGAGCCAATACCTGATTTGCGGCCTGCTTTTTTTGTTTCCTATTACGACCACGCTTTTCTTTGCGCAATCGGCCTTCGCCGATTCCGATCCTGCGCATGAAGACATTCATGCCGAAAAACCGCTGCCCTGGCCCAATGGCCGCATCCCTTACGACATTTCCAACCTTTCATCTGCGCAACAAACGAACGTCCTGCTCGCGATGCAGCGCTGGATGGACACCGGCGCGAACATCGCATTCGTGCCGCGCTCAAACGAAGTCGAATACGTGAACTTCACCGGCAAAACCGATGCCGGCAATAACACCAGCCAGGTCGGTTACAAAAAGGGCGCTCGCACGGACATCAACATCACCGCGTTCTGGTGGCGTCAGGGCGAATGGATGCCCGCGCACGAGCTTGGTCACGTGCTCGGTTTTTTCCACGAGCACGAGCGTTGGGACCGCGACCAGTTCGTGACCATCCATTACGAAAACATCAAGCCGGGCAGGGCAGGGGATTACGATTGGATTGCGCGCACGAACTGGATCGTCACCAACACGCCCTACGATTACCGCTCCATCATGCATTACCGCACCTGCTGGGCGTCCAGGTGCGAATCCGAATGCCGCGACGGCGTGGGCAACAGTCCATGTGTTGTCATCCAGCCGGTGGACACGAATTATGATGGCGTCGTCGGCCAATGGGGCGACAACAAAATCAGCGCGTTGGATGCTGAACGCGTGAGGTTGATCTATGGCGTGAGACCACCAGTCGCGAAGAACGCAAAATAAACCTCAGAAGGATTGATATTGTAAGTCGTGCTTTTGACCCTGCCTGAGCACTCTGAGCCTGCGCCTTTACGCTGGACGCCCCAGTGATTCATGTTAAACTTGCTGTAGGTATGTCAACCCAAGCGCCTGTTGCACCCCCGAAAATTAATTTGCGCCGTCCCGATATCATGGAAGCGGTGCAGGCCCAGGTCCTTTCGCATTATCGCAGCGAACTGGTCGAACGCATCCGCGCCAATGGACACGTCCTGTCCGCGGACGGCCAATTGACGGTCAAGCTGGCCAAGGAATTCGGCTTTTGCTACGGCGTCGAGCGCGCGATTGATCTGGCTTACGCGGCGCGCAAGGTTTTTCCCAATCAACCCATCTACATCCTCGGCGAAATCATCCATAATCCCGAGGTCAACGACCAAATCCGCGCGATGGGCATCAAGTTCCTTTCCGGCAAAGAAAAGGACGCGGACGTCGAGGATTTGAAAAAGGACGACGTCGTCATCATTCCGGCGTTCGGCACCGAAGTGGCCACCCGCGAAAAATTGCGCGAGAAGGGTTGCCAGTTCGTGGACACCACCTGCGGCGACGTGATGAGCGTTTGGAAACGCGTGCGCCAGTATTCCAAGGACCAGGTCACAAGCATCATCCATGGGAAAGCGTGGCACGAGGAAACCAAGGCCACGAGTTCGCAGACGATCAATTACGGCGGGCACTATCTGGTCGTGTTCACGCTGGCGGAGACGGATTACGTGTGCAATTACATCCTGCACGGCGGCGACAAGAAGCAATTTCTGGCGAAGTTCAAAGGCGCGTATTCGGAAGGTTTTGATCCTGACGTGCATTTGCAGGCCATCGGCGTGGCGAA
>DASRBR010000701.1:0-2584 GCA_035653495.1 Verrucomicrobiia bacterium | reverse complement strand
TTCAGGATGATGCGAAAGCGTGCTCGCGCCGTTCATGATGTCGGCCCAAAACATGAGCCGCCGTCCGTGCTTGGCCGATTGCTCGGTCAAGTGCGCCAGCGTATCAACAAATCCCTGGAACGGATCCTTGCCGGGCGTCATGCCGATTTTTCCCAGCGACCATGGCTCGTCAAAACCGACGTGAATCCACGGGCTCGGAAACAGCTTGGTCATTTGATCGATCCAATCGTCCATCATTGGAAACATGCGGGGATTGCGCGGGTCGAATTCCTCGCCGTAAAGCGGCAGGCCGAGGTCCTTGAATTTTTCCACGCGAAACAGGTCGTGCATGTGCCCATACATTTCGATGCAGGGTACAACGTCCATGTGCCGCTGCCGCGCGTAATCAATGATGTCGCGTATTTCCGCTCGCGAATAACGCGCGTCGGGATTGACCAGTTCGTAACCTTCGATCTCAATGTTGCATTCGGAGTAAAAGAAATATTGGTTGGCCTTGTAGCGCGCGAGCAGGTCGATCTGCCGCTTGATCTCCGGGATGCGCAGCAACTGGCCGTGGCTGAAATCCATCATGAACCCGCGATACGCCAGCGCTGGCCAGTCGCGGATTTCCGCCATCGGCAATTTCGCCTGCGCGCCTGTGCCCTCGACCATCTGCAGCAACGTTTGCACGCCATAAAACAATCCGGCTGACGACGGCGCCGTGATTTCCGCGCCCTTTTTCGTGACCTTCAGCGAATACGATTCGCGCGAATTCAGTCCAACGATTTCGTTCGTGCCAGGCAACGTCGCGCCTTCGCCGGTCCGACTCAGCAAAACCGCCGGGCCGTCGCCCGTGTCGCGAACTTCAACTGCCGTTTGCGCTTTGGCCGACAAACCGGCGGCCAGTTGTTCCGCGGCAAACCGGTCTTCTTCAGTTGGCGGCATCTCGAAACGGATTTCCAATCCGGTGACCGGCAGCGCGCCTTTTCCGTAATGTGCCTGTTGCGGACGCGGCAGAAGCTGCATCGGTTCGGCGTGGGTGATTGCCGTCCATCCAAAGGACGCGACACAACACAAAAGAACAGAGGTGAAAAGCGACTTGTTGGTTCGAAGCGGTTTCATGAAAGCAATGGCCTGAATCTGGGCGTTCAGTTGATTGACGATGGGCTGCGCGAATGTTTCGCGCGGATTTGCGTCAAAGTTATTGTTAATTTTGCGTAAAATAGCATGGCGCTGTCAAAGATTTTGGTTGAGACAGGTTTATAATGTGGCCATTTTATGCCACATCACGCGCTCGACCAGAATGGATAAACTGCAGGCTCTCATGAAGACACGACTTTTCACCCTTGCCGGGCTTATCGTCCTTGCAGCCTTTCAAGCCCGCGCCCAGGCATTTCGTCCTCCCTCCGTTCCGCTCGTCACATTTGATCCTTACCTGAGCATTTGGTCGCCGGCAGATCATCTCAATGACCGGCAAACGCAACATTGGACCAAACATCGTCATCCACTCGTCAGCCTCATTCGCGTGGACGGCCAGGCTTATCGCCTGATGGGCGCGGAACCGGACACCACGCCTGCCTTTCCGCAAGTGGGCCTTGAAGTCACTCCCACGCGCAGCATTTATGATTTCGAGGATTCCAAAGTCCACGTGAAGCTCACCTTCATGCGGCCCGCGTTGCCCAACGATTTGGACGCGATGGCGTTGCCGCTGAGTTACCTCACGTGGGAGGTGAAGTCGGTGGATGGCAAGGAACATGCCGTCGCGCTTTACGACAGCACCAGCTCGCAAATTTCCGTCAACAAAACGGACGAAAATGTGGAATGGTCGCGGGAAAAATCCGGCGGCCTGACCATTCTGCGCGCCGGCACAGTGAGCCAACCGGTATTGGGTTCGGCGGGCGATGATCATCGGATTGATTGGGGTTACGTCTATGCCGCGGCGCAAAATTCCGGGAGCAAATCAGCCATCGGCGGCGCACACGAACTGGAAACCTCGTTCATCTCCCGCGGAAAATTGCCTTCTCGTGACGACAAGCGGATGCCGCGCGCGGCGAACGACGACCAACCAGTGCTGGCGTTTGCGTTCGACCTCGGGAAAGTTTCAGCCAGGCCGGTCACGCGGCAGGTCATGGTTGCTTACGACGAACTTTTTGCCATCAAATATTACGGCCGCAAACTGCTGCCTTATTGGAAACGCAACGGTGCGACGGCAGCATCCATGTTAAAGGCCGCTTCGCGCCAATACGCGCAACTGGCCGACCGCTGCGCCAAGTTCGATGCCGAACTCATGGCTGACATGACGAAGGTCGGTGGCGAAAAATACGCGCAGATGTGCGCGCTGGCGTACCGGCAATGCGCGGCGGCTTGCGGCCTGGCGGCGGACGCCAACAAAGAGCCGTTGTTCTTCACCAAGGAAAATACCAGCAACGGAGACATTGCCACGGTGGACGTTTTCTTTCCCATGGATCCGCAATGGCTGCTGCTCAGCCCGAGTTTGGCGAAAGCGACGCTGGTTCCCATCCTCAGTTATGCCGCGAGCTGGCATTGGAAATTTCCCAACGCACCGCATGACCTTGGCACTTATCCCATCATCAACGGCCGCGAT
>DASRBR010000700.1:0-4299 GCA_035653495.1 Verrucomicrobiia bacterium | reverse complement strand
TTTCTCCTGCTGAACTCCCGCTTGCCGGGGGAGGAAAATGCGCAGCAGTGTCGTCCATCGATGGAGGCTCTGCAAGGTAGGTACACGCCCTCTTTTGCAAGCCAGGTAAAGATGGTTTGTGTGCTCTTAATAAACTCGTGGTGGCGGAGTTTCTGTGGCAAAATCCACATCGTGGAGAAAAGGAAAATTCACATCTTGCTGGCGGTCGTGGCCGTCGGGGTGGTTCTCGCGCTGGCGTGGCTGTACTTGCAACCAGGCAAACGTCCCTTTCACGGGAAAACTGAAGACGCGTGGCTGGATGGGATTGCTTATTTCGGTGACGATGCCCAACTGAAGCAATGGCGCGATTTTGGTCCGGATGGAATTCGTATTTTGGCGAGGGGACTGAATCGCGGCAACGAACTACGCAACCGCGTTTACAAAAAAATTTGGGAGCTATCGCCGGAGTTTGTGCGCTTGAGAATTAAGAAGCCTGTTGACCTTTCCTCAACACGGATGTGTGCGGCCTCTCTTCTTTGTCAATTGGGAACGAATGCCAAACCAGCGCTGCCGGCCATCGAACTTTCGTTGAAGCATGAAAGCCGTTTGTCTTGCAGAGCCATTGTGATTGATTGCGCCGAACGTTTGATTCCTGATTTGACGGACAATGAAAAAAGCGATCTCCTTCCATTTTTCTTGAAAGGTCTCAAAAGCGGGGATGATTCGGAGCGGAACAATTCGGCTGCGGCGCTCGGCCATTATCCCGGACACCCGGAAGTGGTCCAGGAGCTGATTGCGGCATTAAATGATCGTTGGCCGCATGTGCGGCTGATTGCGGCTGAGTCCTTGAACCAGGTGGATTCAGTTGCCGCGGACAAAGCGGGCGTGGTCCAGACGCTCATCGGGTTGTTAAAATCCCACGACACGCTCCAATCCGACATGGGGGCGGCAAGGCAACTCGGCGTCATCGGCCGTCATCCTGAACTGGCCGTGCCCGCGCTGATCCAACTGGCACAAGGCACCGATGAACAAGTGGGGACAGCCGCGGTCCAGGCTTTGGCACATTTCAAAACGGAATCTGCAACCATCGTTCCCGTGCTCACCAATCTTTGTCACGACAAGAGCAATCTCAAACGCGGCTGGGCGCGAGCTGTTCTCAAGCAAATGGACCCGGACGCGGCTGCCAAAGCCGGCGTGAAGTAAAGCCTTTCCACCGGCTGCCATCGGCAAATTTTGAATACCTCACAGTTTGATGTTGACAAGCCTCACGTCGAAATGTATGACAATGCGCCAATGAAGAAAACGAACCCCAGTTTTTTGAACGGCGTGCCGGAATTGCTCGTGCTAAGGCTGCTTGCGCGCCGCGAGATGTATGGCTACGAAATCGTGAAAGCCATCCAGTCCGAGACGCGCGAAATCCTTTCATTCGGTGAAGGCTGCATCTATCCCTATCTTCATTACCTGGAGGAAGAAAAATTGGTGAGCAGCCGGCGCAAGGAGGTGGAGGGTCGCAGCCGCAATTATTATCAACTCACTGCGCGCGGTAAAAAACGGCTCGACGCGCTCACGGCCGAATGGAACCGCGTTTCGGAAGGGGTCGCGTTGCTGATGGGAGGGCAACATGCCTGAGGCAACGCCGATCCGATTGGTTGAGCAGCGGCTGGTCGAACTGGCTTGTCCGCCGGCGATTTTGCAGCGAAAAATCCGCGAACTGGCGGAGCATCGCGAAGATTTAAAACGAGAAGCCTTGGAGGAGGGTTTATCGGAAGATGAAGCGGAAGAGCGCGCGGACAAGTTGTTGGGGGAACCGTATGCGCTGGCAGAACACCTGGCCGCGGCGCTTCGGCAATCTTCATGGTGGGGGCGCCATCCCATCATTGGATTCTGCTTGCTGCCGCCATTCATCATTCTGCTCTGTTTGTTCCTCGGTTTGTGGCTGGGAGACATGATCACCAGGTTGATTCTGACGCCTGACCAGTTGAACGCCCTCGCGGATGACTCGGCGGGTCTGGCTTTTTTCCGCCTTGTTCTGCAGGGAATTTATTACTGCGCCATCGTAGTCGCGGCGGCCTTGTTCTGCTGGCTGGCGCGCCGGACGATGACGGGACTGAAATGGGCCTTGGCGGCCAGCGGCATTTGTGCGTTGCACGGCTGGCTATTTTGGGTGCAGGTCCGGCCCCATAACATCAGCGCGGGTTACAATTACCCACCTCGCGGCGCAGGTCATTGGGCGGCCATCCTTGTCCCGCTAGCAGTGGTCCTGTTTTTTTGGTGGAGGAAAAAGCGATTCATGGCGCGGCTGGGCCTGGGCAAGGTGCGATGGAAGGAGCTGCGAAAAAAGTATCGCAACGCGGTGAAGAACGGGGCTGCTCAGAAACTTGCCATGCCAAAAAAACGATTTTTGACGCCGACGACCATCATCGCAACGATTTTGCTGCTGGCAATCGTTTCGTTGGTGTGGTTGGCGAAAAAGGCTGATGCCGAAGACGCGGCAAGGACGGCCGAGTTGCATGAAAAAATCTGGCCCGCCGAGCGCGCGCAGGTGATGGAACAAATCAAAGCGCGCCAATCCGTCAAGGAGACGAAAGGCGAA
The DNA here is from genome assembly GCA_035653495.1 of Verrucomicrobiia bacterium. GTDB lineage: Bacteria > Verrucomicrobiota > Verrucomicrobiia > Limisphaerales > Pedosphaeraceae > DATAUW01. Next base: position 1,727 of record DASRBR010000700.1, on the reverse strand, counting down.
ACGACCATTGATTTGAGATCCAAGGTGACGATCCCATTGGGCAAGACCAATTCGTTGGCCGAATTGCCTTCCGGCATTCACATCTTCGGCGGCGTGCCGTTTGATGTCGAAGGCAGCGTGCAGCTTTGGGGACGCGGTTTTGCCGATCCCGACAAGAAATATCCCGATTCCGGCAGGAAATTTCCCGAACGCGCGAGAGGCATAGCCATCCGGCGAAAATGCGCCCGCATTTATATGCTGCACAGCGTGGGATTCGTTAAAGACGAAATGCGCGGCCAGACGGTGGCGCAACTCGTATTGCATTATGCGGATGGATCGCAGGAAATATTAAACATCAAAATAGGCGAGCAGGTGCAGGGTTGGTGGGGGCCGATTTACAAAACGGATGCCGATCCCGGGCTGTGCGAAACCACCGCCCCGGGAACCGAACTTGCCTGGGTCGGGACAACTCCCTCGATGCAAGAACGCTCGCCGGAGTCTTCATTGCGCCTTTATAAAAGCACTTTCGATAATCCCCATCCCGACCGCGAACTCTTGAGCATTGATTACGTGTCAACGCTCACCAATGCCGCGCCGTTCATGGTTGGGATGACGGTCGAATGAACAAATGCATATGCGAACAATGATGAAAAATGGATGCGCGGCTGCGGCACTGATAATTTTGCTGGCGCTGACTGGATGTGTGGACGAGCCGCCGGCCAGCGTCAATTCCATATGTCCTCGCATTACGCGGGATGATCTCCGGTCGCGTTTTGGGGAACCGTTGCGGACGGAAGCGGCTGGTCCAAGCGGCGAGATTTGGTATTACCGCTTTGTCTCATGGTCTAATCACCCGACTGGCTCAAGCGAAACCGTGCACGATTTCAACGGACAAAGCAGCACCGTCACCGTCGGCTGGCAATTTACGCGCGTGTCCGACGAACGGCCGGTTCACATCTCCCCGGACGGATACGTGATCGAGCCTGTGCCCGAGGGAAGAATTGTGCAAAAAGAGTAAGACCGCATTCACAGAATTTCACCATGAAGGAAATTTAATCAAAAAACCGACAATCAAAACTGCAGCCCCAATACCTCAAACTATGATGCCTTCAATACTTAGACGAATTGGTTCAAATCATGCCAACATCCGCGTTCATTTAACGATACTTCTCGTATGCATGCTGGCATTGCTTGCGACGGGATGCGTTTCGTCGAAGCCAACAGAAAAACCTGTGCATGTGCGGGGGTGGATAGGCGGGAATTATGATGTGGTGAAGAGGTTTCCGAAATCATTGACGCCGCGGCCAAAGGCGGGTCTTTTGATTGTTGCCTTGAGCACGAACACGCCGGTGTACGCCGCAGGCTTGAGGACGGGCGACGTCATCGTGCAACTGGACCATGAGCCGATCGGTTATATCAAGGATTTTCACCGCAAGATCGATGCGCTCGAGCCGGGCGCTTCCCTTTCCTTGACGGCTTGGCGCGACGGGCAATTGCTTGAACCCAACGTGACCATTGGGCGCGAAACGTTTCGATATAATGGCTCGGTCGCAATCGGCATCTTCTTGAATTTATCGGATGGATTTAACTTGTGGCCCACACACGAGGACCCAAGGTTTTCGTTGTTGGTGCTCGGTTGCGATTTTTCGTCCGGCAAACGGCGGGCCGAGATCGATTCGGTGCGAAATGCGTACGAGCGCAAATGCAATGCGAAAAATGTAGTTGAGCCTGTGGACGGTGATTACCGG
>DASRBR010000699.1:0-5046 GCA_035653495.1 Verrucomicrobiia bacterium | reverse complement strand
GCGCAGCCTACAGAAAAGGGGCCTCGCGATTTACTCTGATTTGAAGCCCTCACCCACGCTTGCGATCGCTGAATAAAAAATGAAAAACTGATTGACGGACCAACTCAGATGTCTGGGTCCAAGCCACAAACACATTTACATTTTCGAGCGAAGCGAGGCGAACGCAGTGAGCGTAACTGGGCGGCAGGAGAGGTCATGGCGATGAGATTTTATAGAATCGTCGGGTCAAAGTCGGATTAACGTCATGCAAATAAAGCGTTCCATTCGCGCTGCCTACATTCGTCAGGACAGTCCAGTCTTCTAAGTTTGTGGACGCCTCAATGTGACCCCGACCGGGTGGGCAACAGGCAACCAATTCGAAGCCATTGGTGATGGCGTTCATATATTCAATTGCAATGTGCGCTCCATCGAACGGCGTTGCCCGAAAACCATTGCGCAGGTCGCAGCCCCACATCGGCCAACGCCCGCCGGCGGGACCAGTGAAAATCTGCAAGGCAGTCAAAGTTGATTCCGTGCCGATATAAAGAACGCCGTTCCCGCTTATTATGGGAGAAGATGCAACTTGATCGGGCAAGGAGAACTGCCATTGCTCGACCCCGTTTGTGTCCACCGCGAACAGGTTGCTGCCACTGCCGAAATACGCATACCCGTTCGCACCGAGTGCGGCGGCGAAAATGATCGAATTGCTGGTTGCAAAGCTCCAACCCGAAATGCCGAATCGAGTGGGGAAGCAAGAAAAAGTGCCATCGTTTTCCCCGATGTAAACTGAGTTGTTTTGATCAACGACCGGAGAGGCGGTTGCGGCGCAATCTGCCGTGAAGGAAGACCCACCGGAACGTGTGGGCAAGCCATACAGAAAACTTGACCCGTTCGCTGCCGTAAAAAAGACCATCCCGTCCCCTAAGACCGGCTGGCCAAAGCTCATGTCGAAATAATCATACCAAAACGGCAAAAAGTTCCCCGACCGATCTGAGTAACCCACGCAGTAAAAATTCCCATCGCTTCCGCCGAAATATGTTCTTCCATCTTTATCCACCGCAAGGTTAGAAGCTCCGCCGTAATTAAAGAGACTAAAAATTCCGAGAGGCGTCGATACGGAGTTGCCTCCCTGATAAGCCTCTCCGTGTTTGCCGATGGCCATTTGGAGGAGGCCGGAACCGCTCCCCTGATATGCCACCGAGCCGGATGGGGTCAGGGCGTAGTTCGTGTATCGGGTGTACGGGTAAACGGGGTAGTAGCTGGCGCTCTGCGCACAAAAATTAATCGTTCCATCAGGCGCGAGCGCGGGGCATGTGACTTCTTCCATTCCCGTGTCGTAGCTCCATTGCAGAGTCCCGTTCGTATTCACTGCAAGCATTTGGGAACCCCACCCGAAATAAACGGTCCCTTCCGCGCCGATTGCAGGTGCGCGTGGTATCATTTGCCCATTGTTCATCGGCAATGGATAGTCCCATAATCTGATCGGATTTTGAGCGACGGCGGCAAACGCTAAAAGGGCGACATTCAACGCTACGGCGTATTTTTTGAGTGGCATTGTGTCTTTCTTCCGATGTTTTAAGAACGCGCACCCAACCCGCCCTGAAGAACTCGCAACCACTACCCAGCCAATGGTGCAAAAGGCGCGAGCTTTTCCAGCTGACTACGGGCAGGCGTTCATTGCAAGAGCCATGCAGAATCGCTGGTTACGCTCCACAAATAGGAAAACGGGAGAGAAGAGGGCAAGCACAAAAATAATCCGCAACGCGTCGGTTCTCACTTTTCACACTTTTCTTGTTTTTCATGGCTGCTTTAGATTGGGAGCGAGGCGAGGAGGTTCGTAACCTTATTTACTGGCCGAATCATCTTTCATTTTGCGGATTTGAGTCTGTATGGAATAATTCAAAAATATGGAATCAGATAACGAGAAACAGATTGGTAAACTTTTTGCAACCGAATTGCAATTTCGATTGGCTTCGGCTGTTCGTCTTGCAGTCACGCTTGGCAATCAGCCGCTTGATCTTCCGACACAATGGACGCATGGTCGGCACAGTGTTGGATATGAAGAAATCGCATTACGACAAGACCAAGCTGATTTCGCAGCCTGTTTCCTGCATCGGTCAGCAACATATTTAATGGCAGTTGCAATTAAGGATGCGATTCGGGCAACGGTTCACGATCCAAAAACATCTACGGATTCAAACATTCGAAACGCATATCAGGTTGCGCGGCTTATTCGTAATGCGTTTGCGCATGACCCGACTTCGCCGGCATGGTCAATTGATGCCGATTGTCAGAACAAAATTTTTTCCGTTCCCAACATCATCTCACTCGACACAACAAAAATTCACGGGACTGACTTTGACTGGCGGCATTACGGAGGCCCACTTGCCCTGTTCCGTCTCTGTCGCTTTGTGCGGATAGAGATTCTAAAGGACAAGTTGTCACCACGAAAAGACGTGCCTGTTACCAACAGAATCTTATATCAGCAAGGAAACCTGATTCTCCAAAAAGTGGATGCGATTCCGCTGGGCGTAAAGCGTGTCGAACCATTACCTGATGGCTGTATTCCTCTCGGAGACGGACATTTCTGTGCGCGATTGGACAGGTAAAAAGAGATGGAACGCAATCGAGCGATTCGATATAATTTACTGCACTTTACTGCAAAGTTTTGTAAGCCCTAAAAAACTGGTCGAAAAGGGAAAGGAAATGGCTCCGTTCCCACTTTGTACACGTTTCTGTGACGCGTAAATTGCCAAACTTGCTTACTCGGAAGTTTCCTGTATCCTGCGTTTCAACACGCACAAGCCCATTGGATTTATGAAATTAAGACTGCTTTTTGGCGTCACGGTGGTGGCGGCTTGCCTGGCTGGATTGACGCCGCAGAAATCGCGCGCGGAAAATTGGGCGCATTGGCGCGGGCCGTTCTTCAATGGTTCAACCAGCGAAACCAATCTCCCGGTCAACTGGAGCACCACCGAAAACATCGCATGGACCGCGCCATTGCCGGGTTTGAGCGGCGCCACGCCCATCATCTGGGGCGATCACGTCTTTGTTTCCAGTCCGGATGCCGACAAAAATCTCTGCCTGTTCTGCTTCAATCGCAAAGACGGCAAATCCCTTTGGCAAAAAACCGTTGCTGTCGGTGACCGCACGAAAGGCCGCAACAACATGGCTTCGCCTTCGCCGGTCACCGATGGCAAACGTGTGTTCGTGATTTATGGGACCGGCGATTTGGGCGCATATGATTTTGACGGCAAGGAATTATGGAAACGCAATCTTGGAAAAGAATATGGCCGTTTCTCGGACCAATGGCTTTACGGCTCCAGCCCGTTGCTCTTCGAAGACCGGCTTTACATCCAGGTGCTCCAACGCAATCCGCGCCCGGATGATTACACGTCGGCGATTGACAGCAAACCCGAGCGCGAATCTTATCTGCTCTGCCTCAACCCTGCGACGGGCAAAAACATTTGGCGTCATGTGCGCCTGACCGACGCCAAAGCCGAAGCGCAGGAAGCGTATTCCTCGCCGATTCCCGATACGAGCGCGCATCCGCCGGAAATCATCATCGTCGGCGGCAATTACACCACCGCGCACAATCCCAAAACTGGCGAGGAACTCTGGCGTTGCGGCGGATTGAACGCGCATGACAACACAACCTGGCGCATCGTGCCATCGCCGCTTGTCGCGGACGGGATCATCATTTCCTGCGCGCCAAAGCACGAGCCGGTCTTTGGCATCAGGGATGGTGGCAAGGGATTGGTCACCGACACTGCCATCGCGTGGACATTCACGCAGTATCCCAGCGATTGCGTGACGCCGCTCTATTACAAGGGCAAGGTCTTCGTGCTCGACGGCGACAAGCAAGTGATGACCTGTCTCGACCCCAAGACCGGCGAAACGAAATGGCAGGGAAAGCTGGGCGTGCGGGAAATCTTTCGCGCGTCGCCGACCGCCGCGGATGACAAGATTTATTGCATCAGCGAGAACGGGACCGTGGTGGTCCTTTCGGCAGGAGACGAGTTCAAGGTGCTCTCAACGATTTCGATGGGCGGCGAACCGGTGCGTTCCTGCATCGCAGTTTCCCACGGCCAACTATTCATCCGCACTGCGGATACATTATATTGCGTGGGAAAGAAGTGAGTTGATTATTGGATTTTTAGAATGCGGAGGAGCAACAACTACCGCAATCGTTCCGTAGGAACGAACGATAATAGCCCGGCGTTTCAAGGCCGGGTTGCGTCCAAAAACATTTCGAGTCCCGAAGGGACGGTTGAAGCAACATTGGCAAAATTGCTTGGTTTTTAGTTGTCAGTCGTCCCTTCGGGACTTGGCGCACAGTGCGATTTCATACCCGCCAATGAATTGCCGGGCTATTCTCAATCGTCCCTTCGGGACGAAGAATGCCGCGTAGCGCAGAGTTTCACTCTGCTGTATCGCGGAATTGCATTCCGCAGACCTTGGGATGTGCTATAGGGTGGAAAAATCCAGTGCTCACTGCCATTTGCCGCAATGCCGATTGAAAATCGGCGATACAGCAGAATATAATTCTGCGCTACAAAATACAGCCATTGCCCTCCGACACGCCGCGCAGTGAGGCGGGTGCGCCCGGGCGAGAGAGATCGAAGCCCGCGCTTGCGTTTTCTTGCGCGTCCATGCGATAACATTGCCGCATGCTGTCCCGCGTTTTATCCGCAGCCGTCAATGGCATTGAGGCTTACCCCGTCGAGGTCGAGGTCAACGCCGGCTGGGGCGAGACTTTAATCGTTTTGGTCGGTCTCCCAGATACTGCGGTGAAGGAATCGCGCGACCGCGTCACGACGGCACTCACCAATTCCGGCTACAAATTTCCCATGGGCCGCACGACCATCAATCTCGCGCCCGCTGATGTCAAAAAGGAAGGCCCCAGTTTTGACCTCCCCATCGCCATCGGGATGCTCGCCGCGAGCGAACAGATCGAGACCGACCAATTGGATAATTTTGTCATGGTCGGCGAACTCGCGTTGACCGGCGCGGTGCGTTCCGTGAAAGGCATTCTGCCCGTCGCCATTCGCGCGCGGCAGGATGGCA
>DASRBR010000698.1:0-10956 GCA_035653495.1 Verrucomicrobiia bacterium | reverse complement strand
TATTGAAAAGCTTTTAGAAGAACGAGGATTGGAGGCGCTGCCTTATTCAGAGGTAGGGACATCGCGCTGCGATGTCCGCGCTGAGGAGAATGAACGGACGGCGCAGCGCGCCGTCCCTACCAAATCCAAAATTCCTATCCTTGCCTCGGTCACCTTCATTCAAAAGGGCAGCAATCGCGGCGTGACGGGACAGACGGTCGAGGCGTTTTGGAATTCGATTTCGCATGTGCCGCTATTGAGCGTGGGGATGAATTGCGCGCTCGGGCCGCAGGAGATGAGGCCGCTGATTGAAGAGCTGGCGCAGGTTGCGCCGGTTTACGTGAGCTGCTATCCCAACGCCGGGCTGCCCAACCCCCTGCTGCCGACCGGCTTTCCGGAAACGCCGGAGACCCTCGCGCCGCAGTTGCGCGATTGGGCGCAGAACGGCTGGTTGAACATCGTGGGCGGCTGTTGCGGGACGACGCCGCCGCACATCAAAAAAATCGCCGAGGCGGTGCGCGGTTTGCCGCAGCGCATTCCGCCGAAGATCGAGCCTTACACGCGTTTGAGTGGGTTGGAGGCATTGACCATCCGGCCGGACACGAATTTTGTGAACATCGGCGAGCGGACGAACATCACCGGTTCGCCGAAATTTTCGAAGCTCATCCTTGCGGGGCAATACGAGGAAGCGCTGGCGATCGCCAAGCAGCAGGTCGAGAACGGCGCGCAGATCATCGACATCAACATGGACGAGGGGATGCTCGATTCCGAAAAGGCAATGACGCATTTCCTGAACTTGATCGCGTCGGAGCCGGACATCGCGCGCGTGCCGATCATGATCGATTCGTCGAAATGGTCGGTGATCGAGGCCGGTTTGAAATGCATCCAGGGCAAGGGCGTGGTGAATTCCATCAGCCTCAAGGAAGGCGAGGCGAAATTCGTCCAGCAGGCAAAGCTGGTGAAGCGTTACGGCGCGGCGGTGGTGGTGATGGCGTTTGATGAACGCGGCCAGGCGGACAATTTCGAGCGCAAAACGGAAATCTGCAAACGTTCGTACGACATTTTGACCAAGCAGGTCGGCATCCCGCCGCAGGACATCATTTTTGACCCGAACATCCTGACCGTCGCGACGGGGCTCGAGGAACACAACAATTACGCGGTGGATTTCATCAATGCGACGCGTTGGATAAAGGAAAATTTGCCGCTGGCCAAAGTGAGCGGCGGCGTGTCGAACATTTCGTTCAGCTTCCGCGGCAACAACGTCGTGCGCGAGGCGATGCATTCGGCGTTTTTGTATCACGCCATCAAAGCGGGCATGGACATGGGCATCGTGAACGCCGGGATGCTCGAAGTGTATGAGGAGGTCCCGAAAGATTTGCTCGAATTGGTCGAGGACGTGTTGCTGAATCGACGCCCGGATGCGACGGAGCGGTTGTTGAAATTTGCCGATTCGGTGAAGCAAAAGGGCAAAACGGAAACTGTGGCCGACGAATGGCGCAACGGAACGGTCGAGGAACGGCTGAGCCATGCGTTGGTGAAGGGCATCGTGGATTTCATTGATGCGGACACGGAGGAAGCGCGGAAAAAATATATCAAACCGCTCTCGGTGATAGAAGGGCCGCTGATGGCCGGGATGAACGTCGTGGGCGATTTGTTCGGCTCGGGCAAGATGTTTTTGCCGCAAGTCGTCAAAAGCGCGCGCGTGATGAAAAAAGCGGTTGCGTATCTGCTGCCGTTCATGGAAGAGGAAAAGCGGCTGGCCGGCGGCGGCCAGGCGCAGGGCCGCGTGGTGATGGCGACCGTCAAGGGCGACGTGCACGACATCGGCAAGAACATCGTGGGCGTCGTGCTCGGCTGCAACAATTATGAAGTGATCGATTTGGGCGTGATGGTTCCGTGCGAAAAAATCCTTGCGACCGCGCGTGAGAAAAAGGCCGACCTCATCGGCTTAAGCGGATTGATCACGCCGTCGCTGGATGAGATGGCGCACGTCGCGAAGGAAATGAAGCGCGAAGGTTTTGAGATTCCGCTGTTGATCGGCGGGGCAACGACCAGCCGCGCGCATACTTCGGTGAAGATCGCGCCCGGTTACAATCAGCCGGTGGTCCATGTGCTGGATGCATCCCGTGCGGTAGGGGTGGTCGGGAACCTCATCAATCCCGCGCTCAAGCCCGCGTTCATCGAAAAAAATCTGGCCGAGCAGGAACGGCTCCGCCGCGAACATGCGGCGCAACGGGAGTCCAAGCCGTTGTTGACGATCGTCGAGGCCCGTGCCCGGCGCACGCCGATTGATTGGAAGAATTCGGATTTACCCAAGCCGTCGTTCACCGGCCCGCGGGTATTGGCGAACGTTCCGCTTGCGGAACTCGTGCCGTTCATTGATTGGTCGCCGTTTTTTCACACATGGGAGTTGCGCGGGCGTTATCCCGCGATTTTGGACGACCCGAAGGCAAAGGAACTTTTCAACGACGCGCAGTCGTTGCTCGGGCGCATCGTGGAAGGAAAATTGTTCAATGCGCGCGCGGTTTATGGATTTTTCCCGGCGAACAGCGTCGGCGACGATATCGAGCTTTACACCGACGAATCGCGCACGAAAGTGCTCACGACGTTTCACACGTTGCGGCAGCAGATGGACAAGCCGGAGGGACAGTTCAATCATGCGCTGGCGGATTTCATTGCGCCGAAGGAAACCGGGTTGAAGGATTATCTCGGCGCGTTCGCGGTGACGAGCGGCCATGGCGTGGATGAACTGGCGAAAGAGTTTGAACGCGACCATGACGATTATAATTCCATCATGACCAAGGCGCTTGCAGACCGTTTGGCGGAGGCGTTCGCCGAATATTTGCACAAGCGCGCGCGTGAAGATTGGGGTTATGGCCGCGGCGAAAACCTTTCCAACGAAGATTTGATCCGCGAGAAATATCGCGGCATCCGCCCCGCAGCGGGTTATCCCGCATGTCCCGACCACACGGAAAAAGGCTTGCTGTGGCAGTTGCTGGACGTCGAAAAAAATTCAGGCATCAAGCTGACCGAAAGTTACGCGATGTGGCCGGCCAGTTCGGTGAGCGGACTTTACTTCGCGCATCCCGAGGCGAAATATTTTGGCGTCGGCAAGATCGAGCGCGACCAGGTTTTGGATTATCACTTGCGCAAAGGAATGGATTTGCAGGTGGTCGAGCGATGGCTCGCCCCGAATTTGAATTACGAACCGGCAGATTCGCAGCAGTCGTCGGCTTCGGGCAAAACTGCTTGCGCCTGCGGAATTGCGCATCCTTAATTCCGCTGTTCTTTCTAGAACCCATCTCATAAATGTTCAGGCAAGCGCCGCGTGAGGGCACGCGGCCTACAAGGAAAGCCAAAATCGCCCGTTTTGTAGGCCGGGTGCCCCCACCCGGCTAATTCTTCTCCTGTTTATGAGATGAGTTGTAGAATTTTCTGACGGTTCATCGAACCGCATAAGGGATTCAACCGCCTCTTCTTCGTCGGCTTCACCCTAAACGGCACGGGAGAGTTCCCCATATTCACGCGTTCCTGCCGGAGTAAAATCGTGCATAGAACAAAGTCACAACAGCCTTAATTCAAAAGCAGCAACCTCCTTATGAACACCCGAATCCCGGCATTCCTGAGTGGCATCCTTCTGCTTGGCGCGTGCGCCAACAACGGTTTTGCGCAAAAGCTGACACCTGACGCATGGGGCGTGCAGGTGACGAGTTCAACGGGAAAATTTGCGGGCGCGAAATATTACCTGATCCTGACTGGAGTCGGCGGTTACACCGATTATCGGGCGATCGGCATTTCGGGAATCGCTGACAGCAGCGGGACTTTCTATTACGTGAATGGTTACGGCGGCGCAAGCACTGTCCCTCAACAATCCCTTGCGCCCGCTTCCAACGCGGGAATCATGATGACTGATTCGCGTTTTGGAAATGAAAGCATCAATTTTGATTCCGGCGGACCTTACGGGCTGGGAGGCGGATTCACTTTAAGCACGAGCAGCAATGGTGGTTTGACCGGCAACATGTGGACCGCCACGGGTTCCGCGCCCGCCAGGCTCGCCAATCACAGTTATTATTTGAACATCATCGACGGAGCAGGTTCATTTGCCAGCCAGGGAACAGTTATTTTTTCGCCGACATCGCAAACGCAATATACCGTTTTACCGACTTCCTCCGGAATCCAGGAAACGCATGGCAGTTATTCTTACTTCATCACCAACGGGGCAACCGGCTGTTTCACCTTGAACGATTCAAGTTCCGGCGCCAGCACCGAATATTTCGCGTTTGATTCTCCAGGCAACGGCTTTTACATGGTCACGCATTCCGGTGGTTTTGAAGTGGGGACGTTCACGGTTTCCAATTTGGTTCCGGCGATGTTTTTCCTCGGCCAGGTGGACGTGAGCAGCAACGTGGAATGGCTCCGGTTCAGCGACGGAACGCCGTTCGGCTACTATGACGTGATGGATTTCGGGTTTCCCTGTTTTTATCACGATGACATGGGATTTGAATGGTTCTTCGACGCGAACAACAGCGCGAACGGCTGTTATCTGTACGATTTTGCCAGCAAAACTTTCTTTTACACCGACACGCAGGTCTTTCCGTTCCTGTACGATTTCAGCCTGAACGCGTGGCTCTATTATTATCCAGACCCGAACAATCCAGGTCACTATTCCAGCAATCCGCGATATTTTTATAATTTCGGCACGCAACAAGTCATCACGAAGTAGATGCAGTTTCGCACCTTTTGGGGCGCGGGAGCGCAGCCAGCCTCTCAGCGAAGTGGGGATAATTGTTTGGCAAAAGCGCCAAATGAAAATGTTCAACTCATGAGACGGAATCTGTTTATGAAAATCAAAACCACAGTCGTTGCAGGCATCTTATTGTTGTCCGGGTTAACCGATCTTCTGGCCGGCTCGGCATGGGTGATCCAGGCAGGCCAGAGCACGATTTTTTCTGGAGGCAAATGTTACCTGGTCCTGGTGCAGGATGATTACGCAAATGCGCCGTATCAATTGATAGGGATCACGGACAACACGCACAGCACCGGGACCGATACATTTCAGCCTGTTACCACGCCGGAAGACAGCGGCCCTCTTTATATGGGATTAAGTTTCAACGACAAAATCTTTGGCCGGCAATGGCTTTATTTTCAAGCCCAAGGCTCTCCCGGCGGACAATTCAGCACCACTGCTCCGCAAGGCTCCAGTTCTCTGCCGGGCCCGTTTGGAAACCTGTCAGTCGCCAGTTGGCCGGCGCCCAATTCATTAAGCAATCACAGCTATTATTTGAATATCACGGATGGCCGGCCACCTTTTCCAAACCAAGGCAGCGTCATTTTTACGCCTAGCTCAACGGGCAGCTACTCGATTTTCCCTGTATCAGGAGGGACTTCCGCCAGTGAGGGCATTTATTCATACTCCGTCACCAACACTGCCTTGGGTTGTTTGTCCGTGAATGACGCGGCTTTGGGTGAGAGCAGCCAATACTTTGCGTTTGAAACTTCGACTAACGGTATTTACATGCTCGCGCAGCCGTCGTCGGGTGGCTACCAGGTGGGAAACTTCACCGTCTCCAATTTGGTTCCGGCGATGTTTTTCATGGGCCAGGCGGATTTAAGCACGAATGTGGAATGGCTGCAGTTCAGCAATGGAACGCCCTTCGGTTACTATGACGTGATGGATTTTGGTTTTCCTTGTTTCTATCACGTTGACATGGGATTTGAATGGTTCTTCGACGCCAATAACAGTGCGCACGGCTGTTATCTCTACGATTTTGCCAGCAAAAGTTTCTTTTACACCGACCCGCAGGTCTTTCCGTTTCTGTACGATTTCAACTTGAACGCGTGGCTCTATTACTATCCAGACCCGAACCATCGCGGCCATTATTCCAGCAATCCGCGATATTTCTATAATTTCGGAACGCAAGAGACGATCACCAAATAAATCTCTTAGCCACTTCGTGGCATTTGTGATTCGACGTTCTTCTGCTAACGATTTGCACCCTCGCTCGGATCCACTGTTGCTCTGTGAAAACATTTTGGTATGTGGGCACAAAAATGGAACTGGGATAGGAATTGGGGAGCGCACGCCCGCGTGCCCCGTTCGGCGTCTCGCCGAACGGAAAGGAGTTAAGAAGCGCCCGGCGAGACGCCGGGCGCGGCAACCGAGGTCCTTCCGGACGGGCAATACGCGCTCTCCAAACTGCTACCGTTGTTACATTCCTGGCCCATCGGTTAAAAAATCTTTTCTACAAGGCAGGTACACTGTCCGGAAGGTCTATGCGGGGAAATCCCCATATCTGCAAATTGCGACCTGTGCCAGCATCGCGCGTGCAATTCAGAAATCAGGCAAGGAACACAACAAGCAACTAAAAATAAAAGGAAGCAAACCCCTCGTATGAAGAAGACCAAAATCGCCTTGCTGAGCGGCATTTTTTTGCTCGGCACTCTTGTGAATCACGCCAACGCCATTCCCATCAGTGGCACAGCGCCCGGCGCCATCAACGGCACCGCTTTTCTGATCCATGCAGTGACTGGAACAGGAACGTTGACCAATTCGGGTTATTATCTTCTGTTGCCGGCCAATTCAAGTCTCACTTATGATTTGATCGGCTCGGGCAGCATTTCGAACAGCACCGGCACTTACGCCTACTCCGCGACCAACGCTTTCGGGACCATTGCGTTCTCCGATTCAGACCTGGGTTCGGGAACGAACTCGCTCACCTTCTTCACCGACTCGTCCGGCGACTCTTCCGTGGTCGCTGGAACCAATACTCAATTTGGCACGTTCGAGTTTGCCGCTGGACAAGCACCTGCTTCCATCGCAAACCATAGCTATTACATCAACATCGCCAACGGGACGCCGCCGTTCGCCAGCAGTGGCACGGTGATCTTTTCCGTGGCGCCATCGGGAACCAACTACAACGTGTTTCCAACCTCAGGCGGCATCTCATCCAGTTCAGGAACCATTACGAACTCTGCGGTGACCAACACCTCGACGGCGGTTTTTTGCCTGGCCGACTCCTCTTCCGGAAACAGCACCGAGTATTTCTCGTTCAAGAACGCCAGCAACGGCATTTACCTGGTGGCGGAAGACTCCGGTGGCGGATATCAAACCGGCAGCTTCACCGTTTCAAACCTGATGCCGACGCTGTTCTTCCAGGGACAGGTGGATTTGAGCCCGGACTGGGATTGGCTGAAGTTTCCAGACGGCACAAACTTCGGTTATTACACCGTGATGGATTTCGGTTTCCCGCTCTTTTACCACCTCGACATGGGTTTCGAGTGGTACTTCGACGCGAACAACAATGCCCACGGCGCGTATCTGTATGACTTTTCGAGTCAGACGTTCTTTTACACCGATCCGCAGACGTTCCCGTTCCTGTACGATTTCACTCTGAACACGTGGCTCTATTGGTTCCCCGATACAAACAACCCAGGCCGTTACACCTCCAAGCCGCGCGTTTTCTGGGATTTTGCGACTGGAAGCAGCATCACGAAATAGCCAACGCGAGTTGTAACAGTTCGCAGTCCAATCCGCCCTTGACAGCCACCGGTTGCAAGGGCGGAATTGCTTTTTCGGCGGCTCAGAAAATTGTTCAGGCCGAATTGCGCGGACGATAATGGGGATTGAGGAGACTTGTTTTTTCAAATTTAAGCCATAAAATGTGGATATGAAGAATGAAGTCGTGCCGGTGCAGATCAGGGGAATTTTGCCTGCCAACAGCGGGTGCGCTCTCTTCGTCGGAAACGACTCGAAGGTTTTTGTGATCAATGTCGAACCCGCCATGGGCCAGGTCATCCGCATGTTCCTCCAGGAAACGCCCAAGGAACGGCCGTTGACGCACGATTTGATCGCCAACATTTTCAAAGGCTTCAGCATCACGGTCGAGCGCGTGCTCATCACTGAATTGAAAAATTCCACATATTACGCGCGGCTCATCCTCCATCAGCAAAATGAACTCGCGCGCAAAATAGTCGAGATTGATGCGCGCCCCAGCGATTGCCTCGCCATCGCGACCGCCCAAAAACGCCCCATTTTCGTCTCAGCCCCGTTGTTCGAGCAGGTTGAAGACATGACCGAAGTCCTCGACCGCATCAACGAAAACGGCGGCGAACTCGAATAATTGCAATGCCTCCTGCCAAGCCGCTTCCATCGCTCGTGCTCGTTTGCGGTGATGACGAATTCGCCGTCAAACAACGCGCGAAGGAGATTTATCAGCGTTGGTGCGATGAATTGGGCGGCATGGACCACGAAATCATTGACGCAAGCGCATCCAACAGCGGCGATGCGTTGAAGGCGCTCGGGCGTCTGCGCGAATCGCTGCAGACGCTTCCATTCTTCGGCAGCGGAAAGGCGGTCTGGCTTCGCGACTGCAATTTTCTCGGCGACGAACGCGCGGCAGCAACGAAGCCGGTGACCGACGCCCTCGCGGAATTTGCGCAGGAGTTGAAGGAATTTTCCTGGGGCAGCGTTCGATTGCTCATCAGCGCCGGCAAGGTGGACAAGCGCAAAGTTTTTTATAAAGCCGTGGACAAGGCCGGAACGGTGGAAAATTTCGATGGCTGGTCGATTGATGACAAAGATTGGGCCGACCAGGCGGAAATTTGGGCGCGCCAGGCGTTGCGCGAAAGAAAGAAGGAGATTTCAGATGAGGCGCTCGCCGAATTGGTGAACAATGTCGGTCCCAACGCGCGTCTGCTCGACAACGAAGTCGAAAAACTTTCGCTTTTCGTCGGCGACCGGGCGGAAATTGAAGTTGCCGACGTGATGGCGATTTGCACGCGCAACAAAACCGCGCGCGCATTCGCGCTGGGCGATGCCTTGGGCGACCGCGATTTGCCGCGACTGCTTCGCACGTTGGATGAGGAATTGTGGGAGTTGAAACTCGACAAGCAAAAATCGGAGATTGGGCTGCTTTATGGATTGATCGGCAAGGTGCGCGCGATGATTTTGCTGAAGGAAATGTTGCGCGAAGGATGGATCAAGCCCGACGGCGATTACAACCGGTTCAAGGCGCAACTGGAGCGCGTGCCGGTTTCGCAATTGCCGGAAGACAAACGTTACAATCCTCTCGCGGTGAATCCTTACGTGCTTTACAAGGCGCTGCCGCAATGCCGGCGTTACACGCAGGCGGAATTGATTGCCGCGATGGAATTGCTGCTCAAATGCAACCAGCGCCTGATTTCGAGCAGCCTGGATGAAGCATTGATCTTGCAGCAAACTTTGGTGGAAATCGTTGAAAAACCGTCGGTCAAGTCAGCCGGTGCTTGACTGAGGAGGCCGAAAATTTGATATTATAGAGCGAACGAACAAGCGCTGTATGAACACTGCGTCAGCTAAGCTGCTGGTTTTCGCATCGGGACATTTTGCCTGCATTAAGATTGCAGGACGCGCAAATTTCACATCCAGCCTCGATTTCAAATTGCTCATCCAGGAACTCAGCGAAAAGGCGGTCTCGCGTTTCGTGCTCGACCTTTCCGAATGTGTCTTGATGGACAGCACGTTCCTGGGCGTCCTTGCCGGATTCGGCTTGAAGATGAGCGGCGGACGCAACGGCGATTCAAATGCCGCACCCAGAGATCAGTCCAACACGCCCGGCAAAAGCATCGAATTGATGGATCCCAATCCGCGCATTTTGGAATTGCTGGAAAATCTCGGGGTGCTTCATTTGTTCAAAGTGATCCACGGCCCTTGCGCGGACATGCCCAAGGAAGCCGGGACGCCCAGAGCCGTCCCCGGCGCGCACGCGTCCCGCGAGGAGGTCACGCGCAACTGTCTTGAGGCGCATAAGACCTTGATGGAAATTGATCCTGCCAATGTTCCCAAGTTCAAGGAATTGACGCAGTTCCTTGCCGAAGATTTGAAAAAGTTCAAGGGCAGACCGTGACCGCCTCCGCGACAATCGCGGATGAAACAATTTTGTTCGCGGCCAATTGGAACGAAGTTTTCTCCAACGCCTTGCCATGGTTAAGCCTTTTCCTTTTTCTAACCGCGCTTGTGCTGCTGTGGCGATTGCGCCGGGCGCGCAAACAGGCGGAAGCGTTGCACGCGCAAATTGAACTGCTTTCTCACCGCCGCACGATCGTCTTCGATTTTTTGCACGATTTGGGCGAAGCGTTCACCGAAGGCATCAACCTCGATGAATTGTTGCATCTCATCGCCAGCTTCTCGGTCAATACCACGCAAGCCAGCGCGGGCGCCGTCTTCCTGCTTGATCGCGAGCGAAAACTTTTGCAGGCGGAAGTGGTCATCGGCCCGTTTCCGCCTCCTGCCAAAACGGAGAAGCCAATTGAATTGAAAGGCGACCAGCCCATTGGCGAGCTGGAACAAATTGTCAAATCGCAGGCAATAACGTTGGGTGAAGGCGTCATCGGCGAAGTTGCCCAAAGCGGCAAGCCGGTGCTCATCCAGGATGGATTGAAAGACCCGCGCATCGTCCAACATGCCAATGAGTCATTGCAAACGCGAACCGCGATTTACATCCCGCTAAAATTCAAGGACGAAGTGCTCGGCGTCATGGCCGTGGTGAACAAGCAAGCTGGTGATTCGGCCGCGTTTTTTAACGCGAACGATTTGTTCCTGCTCGATTCGCTCGCTGACCACGCGGCCATTTCGCTTTACAACACCACGCTCTACACGCTGGAGGCGGAACAAAAACGATTGGCTGGTGATTTGCGCGTCGCCAGCGAAATCCAACGCATGCTGCTTCCGGACAAGGCGCCGGAAGTCAAGCATTTCGAACTTGCAGGCGCGAACATTCCGGCCCAGCACGTCGGCGGTGATTACTACGATTTCCTGCCGCTCGACAATTCGCACACGGGCGTTGTCATCGCGGATGTTTCCGGCAAAGCCATTCCCGGCGCGCTGGTGATGACGATTTCGCGTTCGGCCATTCGCGCGCAATCGCCTTTGAGCCGTTCGCCGGCCGAAGTGTTGCGCCATGTGGCAGACTTGATCACGCCCGATCTGCGCGAGGACAT
>DASRBR010000697.1:0-2816 GCA_035653495.1 Verrucomicrobiia bacterium | reverse complement strand
TTCGGGGTGAATACAAATTGACGGTTAGTGCTTTTGAAGAGCGCCTGCCACAGTATTGCCAACACCTACCGGATCAGTTACTGCCGCGGCAGCACCGATTGCAGCGGCACCTCCCACCGCGTCCGCTCCTACTGCTCCGGGAAATAGAAACAGTTTTTTCGCTGTCAGCCAGCGCTCGTATTGCGGCAGTTCGAAAGAAGACAGCAATTTACCGCGCGATTCCAAGCGGTACCGTCGAGATGACAATTCGATCCCATACATCTCATTCGTGCCCGCATTGGGATCATCAGGCGAACCTTTTAACATCGGGATTGGTTGCAAATGCTCCGATTCCGATAATTTGACATAATGCGGACGACGACCTCTCATGATCCGGTCTTCATTGGCGAAAAGATAAAACGCACGGCGCTTGATCCTGTCCGATTGCGATTCCAGGTCGTCATAAATCACCAAAACGTCGGGCGGCGCGTTTGTCCTAAACCGAAGTTCAACTTTGGGATC
Source organism: Verrucomicrobiia bacterium (assembly GCA_035653495.1). Classification (GTDB taxonomy): domain Bacteria; phylum Verrucomicrobiota; class Verrucomicrobiia; order Limisphaerales; family Pedosphaeraceae; genus DATAUW01. The sequence goes on along the minus strand of DASRBR010000697.1, from coordinate 2,315 downwards.
AAGCGCCGGAACGTGCACCACTGTCTCCGTCAAAACTTTTGGCCCGAGGCAACCAGTCGCGACAACAGCCACGAACCCGCAGATGAAAAATGTTGGTGCAATGCGGAAAATTTTTTGCGCCTGAGAGCGCGCGCTTTTCGAGATGGGTTTGCCGCCTTTCATGCCGGAATTGTGATCTCATCAGTGCAAATAATCAAGATTCAATTGCCACTAATGAATGGCACGTCAAATGACGAATTCCATTACGGTTTTGCTATTCAGAAATGGCAGAATCGGATAGATTGGGTCCTTATCTCATGAGCAACATGAACAGTGAACCGGCCAGCCAGGACAACGCGCAAACGAGCGCCGCGCCTTCCGATTTCGTGCGCGACATTGTCGCCGCCGACAACGCCAGCGGCAAACATGGTGGACGCGTGGTGACGCGTTTTCCGCCGGAACCGAACGGTTACCTGCACATCGGCCATGCCAAGTCGATTTGTCTGAACTTTGGCATCGCCCGCGAAAATCCCGGCGGCGTTTGCCATCTGCGTTTCGACGACACCAATCCCACGCGCGAGGATGTCGAGTATGTGGATTCCATCCAGGAAGACGTGCGCTGGTTGGGCTTTGATTGGGGCAGGAACATGTTCTACGCGTCGGATTATTTCGAGAAGCTTTACGATTTCGCGGTGCAACTCATCAAGCTGGGGAAGGCGTTCGTGTGCGATTTGTCGCAGGACGAAATGATCCAATATCGCGGCGCGCCGACGGTCCCCGGTAAGGAAAGCCCGTATCGCAACCGTTCGGTCGAGGAAAACCTGGATTTGTTCGCGCGGATGCGCGCGGGCGAATTTCCCGACGGCGCGAAAACATTGCGCGCGAAGATTGACATGGCTTCGCCGAACATCCACATGCGCGATCCGGCGATCTACCGCATCCGCAAGGTCGAGCATCATCGCACCGGCAACAAATGGTGCATTTATCCGATGTACGATTACGCGCATTGTCTGTCCGATTCCATCGAAGGCATCACGCATTCCATCTGCACGCTGGAATTTGAGGTGCATCGTCCGTTGTACGATTGGATTTTGGACGAGTTGAAAACGCCTTGTCACCCGCAGCAGATTGAATTCGCGCGGTTGAACTTGAGTTACACGGTGATGAGCAAGCGCAAGCTGCTGCAGCTTGTTGAGGAAGGATTGGTCACCGGTTGGGACGATCCGCGCATGCCGACGATTGCCGGGATGCGGCGGCGGGGCGTGACCCCGGAAGCGTTGCGCCATTTTTGCGCGCGCATCGGCGTGACGAAATACAACGGCGTGACGGACATCGCGCTTTTGGAGCACAGCATCCGCGAAGATTTGAACAAGCGCGCCTTGCGGGTGATGGCGGTGTTGCGGCCAATCAAGGTGGTGCTGACGAATTATCCCGAGGTCCAGACCGAAGAAATGGAAGCGGTGAATAATCCGGAAGACCCGAACGCCGGAACGCGCAAGGTGCCGTTCTCGCGCGTGATCTACATCGAGCGCGATGATTTCATGGAAAATCCGCCCAAGAAATTTTTCCGGCTTTCGCCGGGAAATGAAGTTCGCCTCCGTTATGCCTACATCATCAAGTGCAACGAAGTCATGAAGGACGCGTCGGGCGAAATCACTGAACTGCATTGCACGATTGATCCGGATTCCAAAAGCGGCGGCGCGACTGCCGGGCGCAAGATCAAAGGGACCATCCATTGGGTTTCCGCGCAACACGCCATCAATGCAGAAGTGCGATTGTATGATCGATTGTTCACAGTCGAGGAACCGGACGCCGACAAGGAAGGCCGCGATTTCAAATCGTTCCTCAATCCAACTTCGCTGGAAACGGTGACGAACGCGAAATTGGAGCCGAGTCTAGTCAACGCGCAACCCGAAGCACGTTATCAATTCGAACGGCTCGGATATTTTCGCGTTGACCCGAAGGATTCCAAGCCGGGCAAGCTGGTGTTCAGCCGGACGATTTCGCTGCGCGATTCTTGGGCGAAAGAGCAGGGGAAATAGCAGTGATTTGCCCTGCCGCTAGAAAATCCATTTTTGCAGAGTCGTTTTATCGGCTATCTTATCGAGGTGTCGTCATTCGCCGAACAACTCGCGGCTCATCCCGCTCTCAATCAAGTCACCGTCCCGGACCTCTGGCAACAGCAGGCGGTGGCGGCGTTGCGCGCGGGCAAGGACGTCGTGGTGCAGGCGCCGACCGGCTCCGGCAAGACGTTGATTTTTGAGCTTTGGTCCAACGGCGGTAAAAATCGCGGTCAGGCGATTTACACGGTTCCCACGCGCGCTCTGGCAAACGAT
>DASRBR010000696.1:0-2731 GCA_035653495.1 Verrucomicrobiia bacterium | reverse complement strand
TTTGGTAGGGACATCGCGCTGCGATGTCCGCGGACGGCGCAGCGCGCCGTCCCTACCTTTAAAATAAGTAAGCATAGTATTTGAATATTGAACAACTGCGTCCGAGGCGGCATATATGAGCGAAAATTCGCGCGCATCTCTGTGACTCCAGATCTCACCACCGGCATCAAATGGTATCTCGTGTTTGTCTTTTCGACCACGTTTCACGAAGCGGCCCACGCCTGGACCGCTTATAAACTCGGCGACGACACCGCGCATCGCGGCGGACAGGTGACGCTCGATCCCACCCCGCACATCCGCCGCTCGCCCTTCGGCATGGTGGTGGTGCCGATATTGTCCTATTTATACAACGGCTGGATGATCGGCTGGGCAAGCGCGCCTTACAACCCGCGCTGGGCCATCGCTTACCCAAAACGGTCCGCCTTGATGTCTCTTGCCGGGCCGGGAGCCAATTTGGCGCTCGTGATTGGAGCGGCCATTTTGATCCGATTGGGCATCGCCATGCATTTTTTTGAAGCGCCGGCGCGCATTACGTTCTCGCACGTCGTGGATGCCAACACCGGCGGCGCTTATTTCCTGGCAAGTTTGCTGAGCATCTGCTTTTCGCTGAATCTGCTGTTGTGCGCGTTCAATTTGATGCCGTTGCCGCCGCTGGATGGCAGCGGGGCGTTGCTGCTGTTCACCAACCCGCAAACGGCGGAGAAACTCTTGTCTCATTTGCGCCAGCCGCAATTCCAGCTTTTCGGCCTTTTCATTTCATGGAAAGTGTTTGACTACTTTTATCCCACCATCCAATTATTCGCAGTGGGGTTGTTATACCCCGGTGGAGGTTACCTCCAGGGAACATACAGCGCGTTGATGAACCTATGAAAACAAAACTTACCTGTCTCTTGCTGGCGCTCGCGCTCGTTTCCACTTGCGGCTCATTGGCGCAGAACGACCAGCCCAAGTCGCGCGAGGAAGTTCTAAAGCTCCTCAAAAGTCTCAAATATCAACAGCGCGAAATCAACCTGCCGGGCGGCTTTGCGAAGATCGAAGTGCCGACCAATTTCAATTACCTTGGCCCGGCCGATGCCGAAACCGTCCTCGTGAAACTTTGGGGCAATCCGCCCGGCAAAGAAAAGTCTCTCGGCCTGCTCATTCCGGCTGGCGAAACGCCCGTGGACGATGGTTGCTGGGTCGTAACGATCCATTATCAGGCCGATGGTTACGTGAAGGACGATGATGCGAACAAAATCAATTACGACAAGCTTTTGGAATCGATGAAGAAGGGCACGGCCAAGCAAAGCGCCGAGCGCGAACGTCAAGGTTATCCCGGCATTGAACTGGTCGGCTGGGCCGCGCCGCCGCATTACGATTCCACCACGCACAAGCTTTATTGGGCCATGGATTTGAAAGTGAAAGACCAACCCGAACACACTTTAAATTACAACATCCGGATGCTGGGCCGCCGCGGCGTGCTTGTGCTCAATGCCATCTCGGGCGTGCAACAGCTTGGCGAGATTGAAAAAGAAACACCGCAAATTCTTTCCATGGTCAACTTCAACGATGGCAATCGTTACGCCGATTTCGATCCCAAGGTGGACAAGGTGGCCACTTACGGATTGGCCGCGCTCGTTGCCGGCGGCATCGCGGCAAAGCTCGGATTTTTCAAGCTGATTTGGGTGTTCATCCTTGCGGCAAAAAAATTAATCATCGTTGCCTTTGTTGCCATCGCCGGCTTTTTCAAAAAAATCTTCGGCGGAAAGAGCAAAAATACGCCAGCGACTTGAAATGCGGCTTTGCCCTTTGCTGGTCAGATAGTCGATTGGCCAAACACCTTTTTGGCGCTTGAACCCCGTCCCGCCGACAGTCATAGTCGCATCAAATTTAGATGCAACGTCCATTGTTTCACTTCACCGGGTTTGTCGGCACTCTGGCAAAAATCACTGTTCTCGCGGTTGTGCTTGGCGCAGGGCGAATGGCCATCGCGGAAAATTCTCCGGCTGACACGAAGGCGCGGGTGGTTTCTCTCGCGCCGGAATTGCAGGTGGTTGACCGTTATCTGCTGGCGATTCCCAAGAGCGGTTTCGGCAAGGAATATCAATTCACCGCGTCCATCATCCCGCAGGAACTCGCGCCCACCAGCACCGGACTGGAGGGAAAAATCGTCCGGTTCGAATTGTTCCCCGACGGCGTGGACATGTACGAATCCACCGAGGGTTTGGTGGTGACGGAAGATTTGCCCGCGCGCCGGTTGCTCGCCACGTTCAACATCGTGCGCCAGGACGATGACAAGGTGGTGATTGATTTCAACAAGGGAATGCGCCGGGTGTTCACCACCTCATGGACGGAAGGCGCGAGCGACTTCGTGGACATCGAAGGCCATGATCGCGTTCTCGAAGTGCCCGAAAGCCGCGTGTTCGAGATGCGGCAGGACCAGGGCCGCCTGGTCATCCGCCAGAGCGTCCAGTTGCGCAACCGCCAGGCCGACCCAAACCTCGAGGCGCGTTTCGAGATGCGTTACTTCATCGCGCCTTATAAACGCGATGGTTTCGCCGGCAAGGAAACGAGCCGCCTTGATTCCCGTTACACGCGATTTTTTGAAACCGAGGGCAGCCTCGAGCAGGGCACCGGGCGCGTCTCGTCGCGCATCGTGCGTTTTGATTTGAGCTCCCCGGTCGTTTTTTACTATTCCGCAAACACGCCCAGCAATTACGTGGATGCCGTGCGCGACGGCATTCTTTATTGG
>DASRBR010000695.1:0-2044 GCA_035653495.1 Verrucomicrobiia bacterium | reverse complement strand
TCCCACCGCTGCTGCCGTCACCAATGCCCAACACGCTCGCCTGAATAAGCACCGGACTGTTCGGACGCTCAGCACCGCTGGTGATGTCCAAAGCGTGCAGGCGCTGGTAGAAATTCGTCGTGCCGCCTGAAACCAACTTGCTTTTGGCGACGACATAGAGCGTGCCGGAATTGGTGTCGATCACCGGCGTGCCCGTGATGCCGATTTGCGGCTGGACATCGGTCGTGCCGACGTCCCCGGTCGTGAGTGTGGTTTCTCCACTGCCGAGCAAAGAATGCGACCACAACGCGGCTGAATTGGAACCGGAATTGTTGTCCGCATCAAAGGCATAGACCGTGTCGCCTTCCGTGGCGACAAAAATCACGTTGTGCGCGCCCTTGTTCGTCACGTTGACATTGGCGATGTAAAGCGGCTGGGCGAATATGTAGCCATCGACCGATTGACTGAATAATTTGCCGAACGAATTGGTATTGACGTTGGCAGTGGTCAGGATGGTTTCGTTGGTGTTCGCGCCGGTACGGGCATTATCATTGTGATAAGTCCAGACATTCACCTGGGCGGAAAGTTGGGAGGAAGTGGAATTCATCCAGGCCAGGACGGCGACGAACAAAAGGCGGGCACAGTAGCGCATAAAGGCTTACAGCAGTTTCTGAGTTATGTAAGGCCTGTTTCCGATGGAAACGGCCTAAGTCAAAGCACGCATTTTCTATACCAAAATGGGAATGGTTTGTAAATAATAACTCTATGGAAAAAGTGACGCATCGAAGAAAAAAATTCGGAACGGCGGATCGAACTTGTCACAACAAGTTCGGTCTGAAGCCCTTGCCCATCCAAAAAAACGATTGGAGTAGATGAAACATTCGAGTGCAATCTGTAGCGCAGACATTCTTGTCTGCCGTTTCGCAGGCTTTCCAGCCTGCGGGAGCTAATTCGTTTCGCCGACAGGAATGTCAGCGATACAGCAGGCAGGAATGTCTGCGCTACAAACGCGTTTACTGACCGATGAAATCGTCCTATTCCGATCCGTTTTTTAAACAATGGGCCAAACCGGGTCCCATCCCGCCCGGCGGCATCGACCCCGATGACAATGAAACGCTCGATGCCATCAGCGGCCATTTCCGCATCTTCCAATTGCGCAACGGCCATCGCTTCTCCACCGACGATGTCCTGACCGCGTGGTATGGGACGGCGTGGTGTCCGAGCGCAGCCACCGTTTTGGATTTGGGCAGCGGCATCGGCTCAGTGGGAATGATCGCAGCGTGGCGCTTGCCCGGCGCGCGGTTTGTGACCATCGAAGCGCAGGACGAAAGCGTCCGCCTCGCCCGCAAATCCGCCAGTTACAATGGACTGGAACAACGCTACGAGATCCGTCATGGCGATTTCCGCAAACCAACGCTGCTCAAGCCCGACGAAAAATTCGACCTTGTGCTCGGCAGCCCGCCTTATTTTCCCATCGGCACAGGAATCGAAGGCGATCATCCGCAAAAAATCGCGTGCCGGTTTGAATTGCGCGGTGACATTTCGGATTACTGCAGGATTGCCGCGGAGCATCTGGCGATGGGCGGATTTTTTGCCTGCGTTTTTCCCACCGAACAACTCGCCCGCGTCGAGACCGCGGCGCGCAACGCAAAATTCACCATCGTCCGGCGGCGGCCCGTGATTCTGCGCGAAGGCGAAGAGCCGCTCATCACTCTGTTCGGCATGACGCTCGCAGAGCATCTCCCTCCCGTTTTTCGCCAACAAACCTGGCTCGAACCTCCGCTGACCATTCGCCAAAAAAACGGCTCTGTTCATCCCGAATATGCCGCGCTCAAATTGGCGATTGGATTTCCGCCGTGAAGTAGCGCAGACATTCTTGTCTGCCGTTTCGCAGGCTTTCCAGTTGCGAGAGCTAATTCGTTTCGCCGACAGGAATGTCGGCGATACAGCAGGCAGGAATGCCTGCGCTGGAGTTTGGCGCATCATATTCAGTTGAGGTTCAAAAATACGGCTGAGGCAAGAGGGACGTCGCATTTTTGGGGCTTCTCGTCCGGGGAGGCGACTG
>DASRBR010000694.1:0-2874 GCA_035653495.1 Verrucomicrobiia bacterium | reverse complement strand
TTCGCGCGCAAGCTGGCGGCCCATCTCGACGCGGACCTTGTAAACATTGCGATCGGCAATCGTGCTGTCCGGTCGGGCGAAATAGACATATTCAAAAATGCAGAGTGCGCGGCGTTCGTGGCCCGGAAACGCCTGGATGCTGCGCAAACCGTTTTTGTCTATGACGACGATTTCGCCCGGTTCGACGTCGCGGACGAATTCAGCGTGAATCAAATCGAACGCGCAAGTTTCGCTCGCGAGCACGTAAGCGCCGTCCACCTTGCCGATGGAGAGCGGGCGGAAACCATAGGGATCGCGCACACCGATGAGTTCGCGTTCGGTCATGATGGCCAGCGAATATGCGCCTTCAATGCGATGCACCGTCTCGACCAGGTTGTTGTCCTGGCCGTCGAGGGTGGGTTGCGCGAGCAGGTTGAGAATGATCTCGCTGTCCACGGTAGTTTGGAACATGAGGCCCTGCGCTTCGAGTTCGTCGCGGACCTTGGCGGCATTCGTGAGATTGCCGTTGTGGGCGATGGCGATTTGGCCGAGGCGGCAATTGCCGGTGAGTGGCTGGGCGTTGCGCAGGTGCGAGGAACCGGTTGTGGAATAACGCGTATGGCCGATTGCGACGGAACCCTTCAAGCGCTCCAATCCTTCACCGTGGAAAATTTGCGACACCAACCCCATGCCGCGGTGCTCGTGGAAGCGTTTGCGGTCGTCGCAAGTGACGATGCCGGCGCTCTCCTGCCCGCGATGTTGCAGGGCATAGAGGCCGTAATAGGTCAGTTGGGCGGCGTTCGGATGGCCGAAAATGCCGAACACACCGCAATAATGCTTGGGATAATACTGCATGGATTTTTTACGTCATCGCCCGCGCGATCGCATTCCACCAGAGGTCGTGCAGTTCGCGCAGGTCACCGGTTAAAATTCCCCGGCTCGTCTTGATTTGCAATGAATTTCCGCCCACATTTCCCAAAATCATCGCCGACACGCCCAAAATTTTCGCTTGCGCGAGCACTTTATGAGCTTGAACTGCCGCCACGGAAATCACGACGCGCCCTTGTGATTCGCCGAACAGCAGCGCATCTTGGCGGACATCCTTCACGTCCGACAAATCAATTTGCGCGCCGATCAACCGCGGCGTTTCACGCGCCACTTGTTGCGAGATGCAGCATTCGGCCAGCGCAACTGCCAACCCGCCTTCACTGCAATCATGCGCGCTCTTGACCACGCCAGAGTAAATCAGCGAACGCAACGCGAGGTGCAACTCCTGTTCCTTGACCAAATCGCAACGGGGCGGTGTGCCGGTTTTCAATCCGTGAATTTGCTGCAGAAAGGCCGAACCGCCCAGGCCTTGCAACGGATCGTTCGTGTCCACCGGATTGCCGAGCAGAATGATGGCGTCACCTTCGTCCTTGAACCATTGCGTGGTGACGTGCTCCGGTTTCTCGATGAGGCCGACCATTGCCACGGTGGGCGTCGGGTCAATCGGGCCGTTTGGGTTTTGGTTGTAAAGGCTTACGTTGCCGCCAGTGACGGGCGCATTGAACGCGCGGCAGGCTTCAGCCAAACCGCGCACCGATTCACGAAGCTGCCAGAAAATTTCCGGGTTGTACGGATTGCCGTAGTTCAAATTGTCCGTCGAACCAAGCGGCGTCGCACCGGCGCAAGCGAGATTGCGCGCGACTTCGGCAACGACCGTTTTCGCGCCTTCGTAAGGATCGAGATAAACATAGGCCGCGTTGCAATCCACCTTCATCGCGATGAATTTGTCGGTGCGGCTTTGTGTTGTTTCCGATTCCGCACTCCGCGCTCCGCATTCCGCATTTGGAAGCGAGTCCGCCTTGATGCGCACCACCGCAGCGTCAGAACCGGGACAAACGACAGTGCCGTCGCGCACCATGTGATCGTATTGGCGATAGACCCAATTCTTGGATGCAATCGTCGGCCAGCCGAGCAAGACTTTCAATGCACTGGCGGCATCTTCAGTGTCCGGCACGTTGGCCAGCGTGAATGCGCGCACCGCCTTCAAGTATTCAGGTTCGCGAAATTCGCGCTGATACACCGGCGCTTCGTCGGCAAGCTTTTTGGCTGGGATTTCGGCGACGATTTGCCCGCCATTTTTGACCACCATGCGGCCGGTGTCCGTGACGAAACCGATTTCCGCCCAGGGCAGGTCCCATTTGTCAAAGATGCGCTTTACTTCATCTTCGTGGCCTTTCTTGACGATAATCAACATGCGCTCCTGCGATTCGCTGAGCATGATTTCGTAAGGCGTCATGTTGGGGGCGCGTTGCGGGACCTTGCTCAATTCAATCTCGATGCCAGTGCCTGCGCGCGCTGCGGTTTCACAGGTGGAACACGTCAAGCCCGCCGCGCCCATGTCCTGGATTCCGGCAACGGCATCGGTCGCGAGCAATTCCAGACAGGCTTCCATCACCAATTTTTCCATGAACGGATCACCAACCTGCACGGCGCCGCGTTGTTGCTCGGCGGATTCATCGGTCAAATCCTGAGACGCAAACGCAGCACCAGCCAAACCGTCGCGGCCCGTGGCCGGTCCGACATAAAAAACGGGATTGCCGATGCCCTTGGCCGCGCCGCGCGCAATCTCCTCGTGCCGCAAGACCCCTAGACAAAACGCATTGACGAGCGGGTTGCCTTCGTAGGATGGGTCGAAATAAACCTCGCCTGCGACTGTCGGAATGCCGAAGCAATTTCCGTAATGCGCGATGCCCGCGACTACGCCAGCAAACAGACGTTTGTTATTTGCGATCTCGGATTTTTCATCCGCAACCGGCGGCGCGCTGGTGATGTCGCTGGAAACTTTCGCCGTTGCGCCGATTTTGTCATTCACCTTGTCCGCTTGAGACACTCCATTGGTAATGGGAC
>DASRBR010000693.1:0-5294 GCA_035653495.1 Verrucomicrobiia bacterium | reverse complement strand
TCACAAGGAAAATTTCCTCTACACTTATTGGGACGAGATCTGCGAGATCATGGCCGCGTACGATGTCAGCTTCAGCATCGGCGACGGCTTGCGGCCCGGTTCCATCGCGGACGCGAATGACGAGGCGCAATTTGGCGAACTCAAGGCGCAGGGCGAATTGACGAAGCGCGCGTGGGAACACGGCGTGCAGGTGATGAACGAAGGCCCGGGCCACGTGCCGATGCACATGATCCAGGAAAACATGGAGAAACAGCTCGAATGGTGCGGCGAAGCGCCTTTCTACACGCTCGGCCCGCTCACGACGGACATCGCGCCCGGCTACGACCACATCACCAGCGGCATCGGCGCGGCGATGATCGGCTGGTACGGTTGCGCGATGCTTTGTTACGTGACGCCCAAGGAACACCTGGGTTTGCCGAACAAAAAGGACGTGAAAGACGGCGTCATCGCCTACAAAATCGCCGCGCATGCCGCGGACCTGGCCAAAGGCCATCCCGGCGCGCAATACCGCGACAACGCGCTCAGCAAGGCGCGCTTCGAATTTCGTTGGGAAGACCAGTTCAATTTGAGCCTCGACCCCGAGACTGCCCGCGAATTTCATGACGAAACCTTGCCGCAGGAAGGCGCCAAGGCCGCGCATTTTTGCAGCATGTGCGGCCCGCACTTTTGCTCCATGAAGATCACCGAAGACGTCCGCAAATACGCTGCGGAGCAGGGGATCGGGGAAGAAGAAGCCTTGAAAAAAGGAATGGAAGAGAAGAGCAAGGAGTTCATGGAAAAGGGAGCCGAGGTTTACGCGAAGGTATGACGTATGGAAATTGAGATTCATAATGCGGTCGAGCTTTTTTTCCCAAATCCTACATTTCAGCAGATATATTTCGAAGCTGTCGCAAATGCACTTGATGCAGGAGCAAACGATATTTTGATTAATGTCCGATTGCGCTCGTTTTCAAAACCACAAAGCCTGAGTATCGAAATTGTAGACAACGGAGAGGGGTTCACAGATTCGCGGTTTGATCGCTTTTCTAAATTGCTTCTGACAGAGGACGCTTACCATAAAGGATTGGGGCGCCTTGTCTTTCTCCGTTATTTCCAATCCATTGAAATAGACAGCCATTACGCTGAAGGCCATAGGTACTTCATTTTTTCAGCCGATTTCAAGGGAAGAAGCAAACTCTCAGCGAATGAAAATAAAAAAAGAGAAACGCGTCTCGTTTTCAATAAATTCGCTGGAAAAACTCTGAAATCTTATGATGACGTGCGGGCTTCTTCTATCATTAAACAAATAAAGCTGGAGATGATGCCGCGGCTTTACGAAATGCGAAAAAATGGTTTGCCCCTCAAAATTACCGTAAATCTCGACGTTCAAGAAGGTAATCCAGCGCAGGATTTTTACTCTGATAAGGAGGTTTTCCAATTGAGTGATTTGCCGGATTTAAAAGAGGTCAAGATAAATGATCCAGCGATAGACATGTTTGACAGCATTTCCATGGCTTACCGGATCGAGAATAAATTTGGGGAGAGCTCGGTTTCGACCGTTGCGTCAGTCGACGGGCGAACAATTCCATTGGACTTAATTCCACCCGACTCCATTCCAAATAATTATTCTGTAGTGTTTTTGTTTAATTCGAAACTTTTTAAGGCCAACAATTCGCGCCAGAGCTTGGAATTTAAGGATGAAGTTTTGGAAAAATTGCTTTTTAAAGTGCTTCGAAAACATGTTGCTGGAGTAATAAACATGGAAATTCCCGCCGTTAAAAACAAGAACGAAAGGACAAAAGAACTTCTTGTTGGACGTTACCCACATTTGATGGGTTATTTTGAAGAAGAAACAGTAGGCTTAATTCAAAGAGAAGAGGCGCTTGATAACGCCCAAAAGCGCTTTTTTAAAGATCAAAAGGAAATTCTAGAAGCGAGCAGCTTGGACGATACGCAATTTGAAAAATCAATCGAGCTCTCATCACGCACTCTCACAGAATATGTCCTTTATCGGTCGCTTATAATCAAAAAAATGGGACAAATGAGTGAAAGGAACACAGAGGCGGAAATTCACGAACTCATAGTACCTCGTTTTAAAACATTTAAAGGAGCCGACCTTCCTCAACAGGTTTATAATAACAACGCCTGGCTGCTGGATGACAAGTTCATGACTTTCACCACGATTTTGAGCGACGAGCGGATGAGTGCTTTATTATCCCAGATAACATTATCGACCGAGCAGCAAGAAGATGAATCTCGGCCGGATATATCAATGATTTTTTCTGATGATCCTGAGAGGGCGTCAAAAGTTGATGTTGTTGTAGTTGAGCTAAAAAAGCGCACGGATGATGAGAAGGAGAATTCTTACGCGCTCGTGCAACTTCTGCAACGCGCAGAGAAGCTTGTACACGAATATAAAAATATCCAGCGGATTTGGTATTATGCGATTATGCAGATAAATGATTCTTTTGCGATTCGGCTTCAGCAGCAACGATATTCCCCACTGTTTTCGAAAGGGCGAGTTTTCTACAGAGAGGATGTTACTCTGGCTCCCGACGGTTCACAGGTGCCAACGCCGATATTTGTTGTGTCATTTGATGCAGTCGTAAAGGATGCAGAGTCACGCAATAGCACGTTTTTGCGCATATTGCGGGAAGGTATGAAACGCATTGCAGCCAAAAAGTAAACGTGCGACTACGGTGCTTTCACCAAGGCGCGACTGCACCGCCCTACCATAATTCGGTACGGCAAAGCTGCCGGTTTGCGTTAATTAAAAATCCTTGCGGCACGGCTAACGCGAAGACATGAATTTGATGATTTAATTTTGCGAATGAAAACCAAACGCTATCGCGATCCGGTTATTGAAGCTTACATGCGCGATGTGGACCGGACGTTGTTGCGGGAAAATTTGAAACTTTCCCCGGCGCAACGCCTTGAAAAGCTCGTCAGCTTTAGTGAATTTGCGGCGACCTTGCGCAAAGCCGGACGACGTGTGCGCCCTTTAAAGAAGCGATGAGCGCGCAATTCGACAAGCTTCTACCGTTGCTGGTCAAAGGCGGCACCGAATTTATCCTTGTTGGCGGCGTGGCAGGTAACGTTCTCGGGTCGGCACGGCTCACGTTTGACGTGGACATTGTTTACAACCGAAGCAGATCCAACCTTGGTAAAATCGCAAAATTATTGGCTCCGTATCAGCCCTACTTGCGCGGCGCCCCGCCGGGATTGCCTTTCGTTCTGGACGTGCCTACGCTTCGGAATGGGCTCAATTTCACGCTGGCGACCGCGTTGGGCGATTTGGATTTGCTTGGTGAAGTGGTGGGCGGCGGGGGCTACCGCGATTTGCTGCCGCATACATTTGAGGTCGAGGCATTCGCCGTGAAATTTAGGTGTGTTGACCTGCCAACATTGATAAAACTTAAACGCGCCGCGGGCAGGCCGAAAGATTTGGAATCAATCGCCGAACTGGAGGCTTTGCTGGAGGAAAGAGAACGATGAAGCTGAAGGTGTCCCAAATAAGGGTGGAGAAAGCGGAAGCTAATTCCCATTGCAGAAATGCTGATAAAATGTGCTTGACAGAATGCGCGGCGCTGCTATTCTTGCTGTCGAGAGGGCGCTTCCTCCTTCGCTTAAAGCTACGGCGGACGAGCCTGCTTCAGTTGAGGTGCGGTCCACCTCCGCCACGGCTACGGCGGACACGTCCGCGGGTGAAAATCCGCCATCGCCACTGGGGGAAGGCGGAGGTCCGCCTCTGCCAAGGCTACGGCGGATGCGACGTTCTTTGACATTTGAATCGGATGCGGGTTCTGGATGCTGGATGCAGGATCCTTGATGCTGGATGGGCGGGTTTTCCGAGCATCTAGTATCGAGCATCGGACATCTTGCCTTTCGCCCTCCTTTGTCGCGGCTTGTCGCGGCTTGTCGCGGCTTGTCGCGGATAAACGCGTTAAAAAAATAAAATTTTTTTGCGCGGACGGTTCGTGATTCCTGGCGTCCATGGGAGGGTACTGCCCATTGCGTGGTAGGCCGAGTCCGGGCCCATACTTTTGCTAGTGTGTGTCGGATTGTGTCGCTTTGTGTCGGATAATGCGGCGTGGGGGCGGACATCTTGCCTTTGGCCATCCTCCATCCTCTATCCTCGGCGGCGTTACGGGTGTTCCAGCTTGTTCCACCTGGTTCCACCTTGTTCCAGCTATCAGAAAAAAATTGGAACGGGACGCGCGATGTGCGGTCTTCGCGCGAAACTTGGTTTACGCACATCTAGCGACCTGATAAATGTCTGTTACTTAACTCACATGAACTCCGCATCTGAAAATTTTCCGCATCATCTGGGCGTCTTGCGCGAGCGATTGTTGCATCCCACGGATTACGAGCAGGCGGTGTATTATTTCATGGAAGAGTTTTGCGGCGATTCGGCGTTCGTGAAGGCGTCGGACCGCGAGCACATGCCGCATCTGGTCGCGGTGCTCAGCCATGTTGTTTCAAAATCGCTCGGGAAGAAGGTGGAACTGGAGGGAACTCTGGTGTCGTATCTGCGGGAACATCGGTTTGTCCACGGCAATGCGCAGGTGGATGGCCGTGTGGTGTTGTTCTTTTATTTTCAGGATGATGACGTCGGGATGACCATGATCATTCCGGGCGTTCGCGGGCAGGGAGACCTGGCGCGTTTTCGCATGGGTGAATTGGCCAATCCCGAACGGAATTGACTCCTTTTCATTGAACAGCAACCATCGCCGATGGCCATGAAAACGAACATACCGGAAGAACCGGAAACAGAAGCGCTCATGCAGGAAGGGGTGTCGCAGGTGTTGGAGCTTGCGCAGGAGAACGGCGTCACGCTGGATTTTTCGGATGACTCGATCAATGAGGTCGAGAAAATGCTCGCAGAGTGCCACGCGGAATACAAGAAGGCGAAGAGCGAGGAAGGCTTTTATGGCCTTGGTGTGATGTTCGGGGCATACATCGGCGAGGTGATCAAGCGGAAGGGACTTGGGGGCAATTGGGCGCGGAATCATCCCGATATGGGGGAGGATTCGTTCCCGTTTTATTGGCGCGGTCACGCCCTGTTTTTATGTGCGTGGTGTCATAAGCGGATTTTTGACGGAGACGGAGACAACGTCGCTTTCAAATACAAATGTTCAGTTTTGGAGAGAATCAACACCTCCTAAAAACGTTGTCACTGAACAGCCGAGATGCGCTGAAGGCATACGGCAACTTCACGTCGGAGGCGTTCGCGATGTTCGGCGTTCAAACCGCGCGGGTCGAAGCGATACCGGTAATGTAATTGCACGATTTCGCCCAAAGGCGCGTACAACGGA
>DASRBR010000692.1:0-4856 GCA_035653495.1 Verrucomicrobiia bacterium | reverse complement strand
AGCAACGCATTGATTTCGCGCAGCGGAAGATACATGTCCGAACAAAAAATGATTTTCCGCCCGTCCTTCCCGGCTTCTGCGACGATGCGCGCGATGTGCGGATGCGCGAAGCAAAGCTGCCGTTCCGCCGCCAGTTCCCATTGCTTGATCTGGTTGGCGGTTTTTTCGTCGCAACCGAGCCGTTTGCGCAACACCGCGTAAATGTCATCGAGCGTGGTTTCGCTGGTGCCGCGAACGCGCCGCATTTCCTGGCGCGATTCCTCCTCGGCGGCAGTGCGCGTTTCCACAAAGCCCAGTCCCGGCCGGTTCAGTAACCTGCGCACGTCATATTGCATGTAAAGGAAGACATCTGTCGGCTTTCGCACCAGGCGCAGCAACGCCGTGTCGAAAACATCCAGCGAAATCACATTCGCCTTTTTAAGGCTGGCTTCCAATTGCGCCGCCGAGGCGCGGCTCTTCTTTTGGGCGGGATCCGGCAGGGCGTCGGGCGGTTTGGCGAACAGGTCGCTGACGTGATCATAAATCCGCCGCGGAAGCGTCTGTCCTTTCCAGGGCGTGATCAATGTGTCGAGGATGCGCTCGTAATATCGCATCTTGCGGATGACCCCGGACATCGCATTGGCCGCGTTGTCCGATTTTCGGTGCAGTCCTTGCAACCATTCCGCCTGGGTCTCCATGGTGCTGGCGATGTTCATCAGAAACCCAACGCCCATGCGATTGTTCGCCATGTCCTGCCGCAGATAATGGTTCTGCATTCGCACGCTCATTTTCCGATGCGAGGCGACGCCGTCGGTGACCGTGTTCCCATAGCTGCTGCCGCTGGCATGATGCCGCCAATGGTAACCCGCCAGTCGCTTGCGAATGGTTCCGATGTCGTAATGGGTCAGGAAACGCAGGTTGAAATCATGATCGCCCAGTTCATTGAAGGCCTGATCGAAATAACCGATCTTCTCGTGCACCTGCCGGCGATATAAAAATGCGATGGGGGGAAACGGGTTTTTTGCCGCGGCTTGAAACAGGTTCACCGATTCGAATGGCATGTAGTCCTGGCGCGAGATCTCGATGATGTTGCCCGTCGAGTCCATTTCTTCCATGATCCAAAAACTTTGCGCGGCTACGCCCTGGTCGCGTGAATCGCGTCCAGCCGCGTCGAGGTAACCGACACATTCCTCCAAAAACATCCCATGCCACGTGTCGTCATCATCATGGATGCCGATATATTCGCTTTCAGTCGCGCGAATGGCCTGGTTGCTGGCGTTCTGCATGCCAACCGACGTTTCGTTATGGATGATGCGCACGCGGTCGCGATATCGTGTGGCATAAGCGGAAACAACGCCTTCAACCGTCGCCGGGTCTCCGCCATCGTTCACGATCACATGAAACCAATCCTGAAAGGTCTGGTTCAAGACCGATTCAATGCACCGGCGCAGGAGCAGCGGACGATTTTTTGTGCGGGTGATGACGGCAACTTTTGCTGGACTCATGATGAAATTGGATTCTGGGAAATCTGTTCCGCCGGTTCGGCGTGTCGCGAAAACGCGAAATTCCGCAACGGATTGTTGAACATGCAATGCACAGCTTTACCGGGGCTGATCGCGGTCAGTAAATGAATATTATGGGCCCAGCATTGGATGCGATGCCGCAGCGGGTCGCGTCCTTCACCCGCGCCGAGCGTCAAAAAGTAATCGCCCGGCTGCACTTCCGGCCAGGTGAATTCAAAGGCAAATTCCGATTGGCCGGTTTTCGCGGTCACGATGCCGCCCGGAACTCCGGCGCTGTTCTCGCCGAAAACCCACGTGCCCATCTTGTCGCTGATCAAATAGCCGAACATCACCGAGGAAACCGTCTCGCGAGATTCCACCATGGCGCGAACGGAAACGACATCGCCCGGTTTGACGATGCTCGCGAATGGTTCGCCATTGACGCGCACCTCGGCGCGGGTGAGTTGCACGTCGCCGATGCCCGCGATGGCATCGACCGGCACGTCGCGCCAAAGCGCCGCGGCTTGCGCGGGAGCTGCGCCGGCATTGGAATGTTTTTTTGAATTGGAGAAGTCGTTGCGCGCGCCGCTTTGGTTGTTATGCACCGCCTTCATGTAAAGCTCGACTGCCTGCAACGGCGGCCCGTCAAAAATCAATTCGCCGGCCTCAAGCACCAGCACGCGCGAGCAAAACGTGGTGATGGCGTGCATGTCGTGCGAAACCACGATGCGCGTTTTTCCGCGCATGTGTTCGCGCATGTATTCGTAACATTTCTGCTGGAAAAAAATGTCGCCGACGCCCAGCGCTTCATCCACCAGGAAAACATCCGGTTCCACGGCGACCGCGCAGGCAAAACCGAGCCGCAACAACATCCCGTTGGAATAGGTGCGGATCGGTTCGTCCATGAACCGGCCGATGTCCGCAAAGGCTTCGATGCGCTCCATTCGCCGTTGGGCTTCGTCGCGCGAGAGGTTCATCGCCGCGCTGTTGAGGGTAATGTTTTCGCGCCCGGAAAAATCGGGATGAAAACCCGCGCCCAATTCCAGCAGTGTCGCGATTTCGCCGTTCACCGTTCCGCTGCCGGAAGTCGGCTTCATGATGCCTGCCAGAATTTGCAGCAGGGTGCTTTTGCCGCAGCCGTTGCGTCCGATAATGCCGACGCTCTCGCCGGGCATTATCTCGAATGAAATATTTTTCAGCGCCTGGAAAAATTCGCCCACGCCGCGCTCCGCTTCACCTGCGGGCGGTTGGGCAACGAACAATTGCAGCAAACGCGCCCAGCGGCCCGGCCCGGTACCGTGCCAAAGGCGATAATGCTTGGACACATTGCGCAACGAAATCGCGCAAACGTCCGCGCCGGATTGTGAATTGTTCAATGGATTGGCCTTCATCTCTGGAGATCAGACCAGGTCTGTGACCTCGTGCCTCAATCTCATGAAAATCGCATAGGCGGAAATCATAATCCCGGCGCACACAAACGTCCAGACGCCCCACAACAGCCAGTCACACGAGCCGTGCCACATCACGAGCTGCCGGATGCTCGTGATGGTGAACGCCAGCGGGTTCGCGTTCACTAGCCAGCCAAGACGCGCCGGAACGGAATGCGGGCTGTAAAACATCGGCGTCAAAAATGAAACCGCGAGCAACATCGGTGGAATGAATTGTCGCAAATCGCGAACGATCGGCCCCATCGCCGCCAGCAAAAGCGTCACTCCGCACGAAAGCAACACCAGCGGCAGCAAAACAAGCGGGGCAAGCAATGCCGGCGCATAAAAACCGCTCGTCACCCACCCAAGGCAGGTCAGGATCGCCAGGTTCACGATGCCATGAAAGCCCGCCGACAACACCACGCATACGGGCAGCATCTGGATGGGAAAAAGCGCGCGTTTGACGTAGCTGGTGTTTTCCAAAAGGAGCATTGGCGCGCGCGCCGCGCATTCGCTGAAAATCCCAAATGCCGTCAATCCGCAATAAACCGCCATCGCCACCACGCCCAATCCAGCGTGCTGCGATTCCGGCCACTTCGTTTTGATGATGACCCCAAAAGCGATGGTATAGACCGCGAGCAAAAAGATCGGCTGCAAAAAAATCCAGAACACGCCGAGCCGCGAACCGCGATAGCGCTGCAAAACTTCCTTCCCCGCGAACTGGAAAAGAACGGCACGGGCCCGCCAAAACTCGCGCGTGAGCCGGAGCGGGTTCAAATGCCGCCAAAAACTCTCGGGATTGGAAGTTATTTCCATACAAAATTGCGACGCCGAACATTCGCCAACATTATCGCAATTTTGCAGGCAAGAAGTGTTTCAAAGCAACCAAAAAGCATCGCGCCAACACGCGGATTTGAAATTCACAACCGTCTTGCCTGCGACAGGGAGCGTCCTTAAAATGTGCGAATGCCACGCCAAAATATGAACCGCCGGGACCTGCTCAAAAAAAGTTTTCTGATGATGGCTGGCGCGCAGGCAATTCCTGGTTTGCTGGCGCAATCCGCGCGTGCGCATTCCGCCAACGACCCTCAAACCAACCTTGTCCGCGAGCCCGCCATTTCCACAGTTCATCCGGAGGCGGACGTCGCCGCACAAAAAGCGTTCGCAAATGGCGGCAATGCGGTTGATGCGGCAATCGCGGCGATGATGGCGTTGTGCGTCGTTATTCCCACCTCGGTCGGTTTTGGCGGTTATGGCGGGAGCATGGTGGTTTACGAGGCGAAGCATCGGCGCGTGACCGCAGTGGATTTCGATTCGCGCGCGCCGCTCGAATTCCGGCCCGAATTGTTCCAGCAAGCCGAACAGGCGAAGCACGGCTATCTCGCTGTCGGCGTGCCCGGCATCGTCGCCGGATTCGATTTCGCGCTGCGCAAATTTGGCCGGCTGAAATGGCGCACCGTTTCCGAACACGCCGCCTTGCTCGCCGATGAAGGTTTTGAGGTGCCACCCGGATTGAGCAAAGGACTCAAGGCTCTGGCCCGGGACATGGATCCCGAATCGCTGAAAGCTTATTTCCCCACGGGCAAGGCCCCCGAACTGGGCGAACGCTGGGCACAAAAAGATTTGGCGCATTTTATTCGAGCGCTCGGCAAACACGGCCCGGAGACGTTCTATCACGGTGACATCGCGCGACAAATCATCCGGCAAGTCCGCGCCAACGGCGGCGTGCTTTCGGAAAAAGATTTGAAATCCTACAAGCCCGAGGAAGTCTCACCGCTTCAGATTGATTATCGCGGCAGCCAAATCTTCACGCCGCCGCCGCCATCCGGCGGGCTGACTTCATTGAGCATCTTGAAAACGCTGGAGCAGTTCGAAGTTGGCTCGATGGAACCGTGGGGCGCGGATTATTTTCATCGCTTTGCCGAAGCCGCGAAACTTTGTTGGGCCG
>DASRBR010000691.1:0-7214 GCA_035653495.1 Verrucomicrobiia bacterium | reverse complement strand
AGGACCCCACACGCGCGGCGTTGCGCGGTGGCGCGACGGGCATCAGCGCCATCAACACGATCCGCAGCGTCATGGGCGTGAATCTGGAAACATTGCGCCCCGAACCGACGGTCGAAGGTTATACCACGCCGGGCGGTTATTCGTGCAAGGCGGTCAAGCCGATCGCACTCCGCATGGTGATGGAGATTGCGCAGGTCATCCGCCGTGAATTTCCCGGGCGCTCGTTGTCAGGCCTCGGCGGCATCGAGAGCGGCAACGACGCCGCGCAATTCATCCTGCTCGGCGCGGACACGGTGCAAGTCTGCACCGGCGTAATGAAGTTCGGCTACGAATGCGTCAAGCCGATGTGTGATGAGTTGCTTGGTTTTATGGCCAAACAGAAATTCGAGACCATCGCAGATTTCAAAGGCAAAAGCCTTGATTACTTCACTACCCACGCCGATCTCGTCAAACGCCAGGCCGAACGCAAAGCCGCGCAAAAATCGGCTCAAGCCCAAAACGTCGTCAAAGCCGACGGCGAATGGCGCGGCGACGAATTCGTGAAACAATCGGATGCGCTGTCATCAAAATGAAGCGCCAAGCTCCAACATCCAAGCTCCAGAGAAGCGCCAAAGCACAAGCACCAACCGGAGCTGGCCAGGAGGTCTTCAAATATCCTGCTTCCACAAACGATTCGTTTATGTTGAATGATACTGACACTGGCGAGAGTGTGGTGCGGCATCCGTTTGATTTGGAGGAAAGGACGGCTCAGTTTGGCGAAGCCATCATCCGGTTCTGCAAAAAAATTCCGCGCTCACCAGAAAATGACCGACTGATAAACCAATTGGTAGGATGCAGCACCAGCATCGGTGCAAATTATTGTGAAGCCAATGAAGGCGTCTCGAAGAAAGATTTCCGAAACATCATTGGATATTGCGTAAAGGAATCAAAAGAAACAAAGTTTTTTCTGCGAATGGTTGCTGCATCTGAACCCGCCTTGGCTGATGAAGCGCGCAAACTTTATCGTGAGGCCAAGGAATTGCATCTTATTTTTGCGACCATCTTCAGAAAATGCACCAAGCAGCAATAAACAAAGCATACTTATGTTCCGCAGTCTCATTGGAGCTTGAATTTTGGAGCTTCTCTGGAGCTTGGATGTTGGTGCTTGGAGCTTTCATAATATGATCCCGAAACCCATCCCCTGTCCCATTTACATCAACGGCGAATGGCGCGTGCTTTCCGACGTTGCCACGTCGCCGGTTTACAATCCTTCCACCGGCGATGTCATCGCCGAGACGCCGCTCGGCACGGCCAGGCACGTGAATGAAGCCGTGCAATCGGCCGCCGCGGCATTTCCTGCGTGGCGTGAAACGCCCGCGGTTGAGCGCGCACGCATTTTCTTTCGTTTCCGCCAATTGGTGGAACAGAACTTCGACAAGCTTTGCCAGACGGTCACTCGCGAGCATGGCAAAACAGCCGCCGAGGCGCGTGGGAGCGTTTATCGCGGCATTGAAAACATCGAGTACGCCTGCGGCATCCCGTCGCTGCTCATGGGCGAAACGCTGGAAAATCTCGCGCGCGGCGTCGATTGCGAGACGCATCATCAGCCGCTCGGTGTGTGCGTTGGCATCACGCCGTTTAATTTCCCGGTGATGGTGCCGCTCTGGATGTTCCCGACTGCCATCGCTTGCGGCAACACGTTCGTCCTAAAGCCCAGCGAAAAAGTCCCGCTCAGCGCCATCCTGCTTGGCGAATTGCTTGAACGGGCCGGCTTGCCCAAAGGCGTGTTCAATATCGTTCATGGAGCGCGCGAATGCGTGGACGCGCTGCTCACGCATCCACAGGTGCGCGCGATTTCGTTCGTCGGTTCCTCGCCCATCGCCAAATACATTTACGAAACCGGCACACGCCACGGCAAACGCGTCCAGGCAAACGGCGGCGCGAAAAATTACATCGTCATCATGCCCGATGCCGACATGAACAAGACTGTTGAGAACCTTGCGACCGCCGCGTTCGGTTGCGCCGGCGAACGTTGCATGGCCGGTTCAACCGCAATGCCGGTCGGCAGGGCCGCGGAACGTTTGTTGCCGCCATTGATTGAAGCTGCGCGCAAAATCAAAGTCGGCCCGACCGACCGTGCCGCGCAACCCGACATGGGCCCGGTCATCACGGCGGCCCATCGCGAGCGCGTGTTGAGCCTTGTTTCCAGCGGCGAAAATGAGGGCGCAAAAGTTGTTTGCGACGGGCGCGGCGTGAAAATTGCAGAAGCGCCGAATGGCTTTTATGTTGGCGCGACGGTGGTGGACAATGTGCAAGCGAACATGACGCTTGCACGAGAGGAAGTATTTGGTCCGGTGTTGAACGTGATGCGAATGGAAGATTTGGACCAGGCGATTGCGCAGGCGAACAAGTCCTCCTACGGCAATGGCGCGAGCATTTTCACCAATTCCGGCATGGCGGCGCGCGAGTTTAAGCATCGCGTCAAGGCCGGCATGGTGGGCATCAACGTGGGCGTGCCGGCCACCATGGCAATGTTTGCGTTCACGGGTTGGGACGATTCGTTCTACGGCGATTTGCACATCCAGGGCACCGAAGGCGTGAAATTTTACACGCAACAAAAAGTCGTCAGCACGCGTTGGTTCAGCGAAGGTGTCGGAGATGTGTGGAAAAAATGAAATCCCATTTCATCCCATTCGTCCCATCGCAATAATTTAATTTATGCCCCTCCTCATCAAAAACGGCGAAATCATTACGGCGAGCGAGCGTTACGTGGCGGATATTTTCTGCGAAGGCGAAACCATCACGCGCATTGACCGCAATATTTCCGCGACGCCCGGCACGGAGGTGATCGATGCGCGCGGCAAATATGTTTTCCCCGGTTTCATTGATCCGCACGTCCATATTTATCTGCCGTTCATGGGCACGTTTTCCAAGGACACCTACCAGACCGGCAGCAAGGCGGCGCTGGTCGGTGGCACGACGACGCTCATCGAGATGTGTTGTCCATCGCGCCAAGAAGAAGCGCTCGGAGGATTTGAGACCTGGATGGCCCAAGCCGTCGACAAATCCGCGTGCGATTTCTCCTTCCACATGGGCGTGACGAAATTCGACGACAATGCCGAAAAACAACTGCGCGAAATCGTCAATCGCGGCATCAGCTCCTTCAAAATCTTTTTGGCGTACAAAGGTGCGTTTGGAATTGATGACACCGAACTCTATCGCACGCTCAAGCTGGCCAAGGAACTCGGCGTCATCGTCACGGCCCATTGCGAAAACGAGACGCTCGTCGCCGAGCGCCAAAAGGAACTGCTCGCCGCCGGCAAAATCGATCCCGGTCAGCATCATGAGAGCCGTCCTCCTGCTGTCGAGGCCGAAGGTGTTCATCACCTAATGACCTTTGCCGAACTGACCGGCGCGGCCACGTATATTGTTCACCTCAGTTGCAAGGAGGCGCTGGACGAAGCCATCGCCGCCCGCCAACGCGGCGTTCGAGTGAATGTGGAAACGCTTATCCAATACCTTGTGCTCGACAAGACTTACGCGGAACGTCCCGGCTTTGAAGGCGCCAAATACGTTATGTCGCCGCCGTTGCGCGACGCGCGTAACCAGACTGTGCTTTGGAACGGCCTGCGTTCCGGTCTCATCAACACCGTTGCAACGGACCATGCGCCGTTCGATTTCCAATCGCAAAAACCAATGGGCAAGGATGATTTCACGAAAATCCCCAACGGCATTCCGTCATTGGAAGAACGCGTGAATCTGCTTTACACCCATGGTGTGAAGAAGGGCCGGATTGATCTGCACACGTTCGTGAACATGGCCAGCACCGCGGCGGCGAAGCTGTTTGATTTGTTTCCCCGCAAGGGAACCATCCAGCCCGGCAGCGACGCCGATTTGGTCGTTTATGATCCCGATTATCGGGGAACAATTTCCGCGAAAACACAATACATGAACGTGGATTACAGCGCGTTTGAAGGCTGGCCGGTTGAGGGACGGCCAAGCGTGGTCACGGTGCGTGGAGAAATCGCGGTGCGCGACGGAAAATTTATCGGGCAAATCGGTCGCGGACAATTTATCAAACGCACGCCGAGTCATTTTTAGCTCACTTGTTCAGTGGCGGGCTAAATGCGCTTGGCAATCGAACTTCACTCGGCTATTTATATGTTATGAGCGTAACCGAACTGGTCATCGAGAAGGTGAAAGCGTTGCCAAAAGATCAGGCTCGGGATTTGCTTTCTTTCCTTGAAAAATTGGAACGGGAGGAAGAAGCGTTCGACATCAGCGCCGCGCGGAAAGCTTTGGAGGAAGGCCAGGCCAAAGGATTCATTCCTTGGGAAAAGGTCAAAGCGAACCTGGGAACACCCAAGCGAAGCAGGAAAGCAAAATCCTGAACGTGCCCTATCAGATACAATTCTCTCCTCAAGCTCAACGCCAACTTCGCCGCCTTCCACAGGATCACCAAACCCGCATCGTTTCACACATTGATGCATTGGCAGAAAACCCGCGCCCGCATGGATGCAAAAAACTTCGTGGTGAGGAGAATTTTTGGCGGATAAGAATCGGAGATTATCGAGTTATCTATCAAATTAGAGACAAAATCGCGGTTGTAATCGTGCTCGTCATTGGTCATCGAAGGGAGATTTACAGGTGATCTCAAATGGACAGACGCCATGAATTCGACGCCTCATGTTGAATCAGATCAAAGCGTCGTTTCTAAAAACAGCGCGCTCTACAGCGCCGATCTCGCGCCAGTGCCGCCGGAAGGCCGAAAATGGGGACTGTGGAATTTCGCCGCGCTCTGGATTTCCATGGCTGCCTGCATCCCGACTTACATGCTGGCCTCCGGGCTCATTGGCGAGGGGATGAACTGGTCGCAGGCCATCTTTACGATTTTTCTCGGCAACCTCATCGTGCTCGTGCCGATGGTGTTGAACGCCCATGCTGGCACGCGTTACGGCATCCCGTTCCCGGTTTTTTGCCGCGCGGCCTTCGGCACGGTTGGGGCGAACATCCCGGCTATCCTCCGCGCATTGGTCGCGTGCGGTTGGTTCGGCATCCAGGCATGGATCGGCGGCAACGCCATCTACAAAATCGTCGGCGTGTTCGTCCCATCCTTGATGAATGCGCCCGCGCTGGGCGCCTTGGGAATCAATTCGCCGCAACTCGTCTGCTTCCTCTTTTTTTGGGCCATCAACATCTGGATCATTTATCTCGGCATCGATTCCATTCGCGTGCTCTTGAGCATCAAGGCGCCGCTGCTCATCGCGCTCGGATTATTGCTGCTGGGCTGGGCGTATCATTACGCGGGCGGATGGGGACCCATTCTTTCGCAACCTTCAGCCTTTGCGCCTGGGCAGCCCAAGTCCGGCGAATTCTTTAAAACATTCGTTCCGGCGCTGACGGGCATGGTTGGCTTTTGGGCGACGCTTTCGTTGAACATTCCCGACTTCTCGCGTTACGCGCGCTCGCAACGCGACCAGGCGCTCGGCCAAACGCTCGGCCTGCCGGTCACGATGGCGCTTTACGCATTCATCGGCGTGGCGGTGACCTCGGCCACGACCATTATTTATCACAAGACCATCTGGGACCCGGTGGATGTGCTCACGCGTTTCACCAACCCGGTCGTCTTGATCATCGCGATGCTGGCGTTGTGCATCGCGACATTGGCGACGAACATCGCCGCCAACGTGGTAAGTCCGGCGAACGATTTCGCGCACATTGCGCCCCGCCATATTTCATTTCGAACGGGCGGATTGATCACCGGCATCATCGGCGTCTGCATCATGCCCTGGAAATTGCTCGCCGATCCGTCCGGTTACATTTTTACGTGGCTGGTCGGTTACAGCGCGCTCCTAGGACCGATTGGCGGCATTTTGATCGCGGATTATTTCGTGTTGCGCAAACGCCAGTTGAATCTTCGCGCGCTTTATGATCCCTCCGGCGAATATCGTTACACGAATGGCTTCAGCCTCATCGGAATCGTCGCGCTCGTGTTCAGCATTTTGCCGAATCTGCCGGGTTTTTTGATCAATGTGAAGCTATGGCCGAAAAATTGGAATGAACCGGCGTTCTTCGTCCGGCTGTACGATTACGCATGGTTTGTTGGATTCGCGCTGGCGTTCGTGATTTATATTGCGTTGAAAAGCGTCGCTCCAGCGACGCGCCCGGCGGCGATGATCAACCCAGCCTCCTGAATCGAACTTCAAATTCCACCTAGTGCACACCCCATGGACAAACCACTCCGCGCCATGAACAATTTGCGAGAACTATGAACCAACCCGCGTTTGCCGAATTTGAAACGAAGATGCGCAAGGCTGGCAGCAGCGACGCCGCCATCCGCGCATTCAAGCACAGCTACGAAAGCCTCGCCGCGGGCAAGACCGGTTTGATCCCCGAAAGCAGCATCCAGCCAATCGCCAAATTGCCGCGCTTCGAAGACATCGCCAAAAAAACCGGCGCCGACAGCGGATTACTGGCGCAGGCGGTTGTCCTCAAGCTCAACGGCGGTCTTGGCACAAGCATGGGCCTTGAGCGCGCCAAGTCGCTTCTGCGCATCAAGGACGACCTCACGTTTCTGGATTTTATCGCGAGGCAAATCGTTTATTTGCGCGAGAAATACGCTTGCCCGCTGCGGTTCATACTGATGAACAGTTTCAGCACCAGCCGCGACACGCTGGAATTTCTAAAAAAATATTCTGCGCTCGGCGAACCTTCCATACTTGAACTGATGCAGAACGCGGTCCCCAAGGTGGACGCGCAGACGCTTCGCCCTGTCGAATGGCCGCAGCATCGCGAACTCGAATGGTGCCCGCCGGGCCACGGAGACCTTTATCCCTCTTTGCTCGGTTCCGGCTGGCTCGACCGCCTGCTCGCGGATGGTGTGAAATATCTTTTCGTTTCCAATTCCGACAACCTCGGCGCAAGCCTTGACCTGGACCTGCTCGCCTGGTTTGCCGGTTCCGATCAATCGTTCCTCATGGAAGTTTGCGAACGCACCGCTTCCGACCGCAAAGGCGGGCATCTCGCGCAGAGCAACGGCCGTTTGTTGTTGCGCGAATCGGCGCAATGCCCCGAGGAAGACATGCCCGCATTCCAGGACGTCCAGCGCCATCGCTTTTTCAATACGAACAATCTTTGGATACGGCTCGATCAACTCAAGAATCTGCTCGACACCCATGGCGGATTCATTCCCCTGCCCGTCATCAAAAACGCGAAGACCGTTGATCCGCGCGACA
>DASRBR010000690.1:0-4648 GCA_035653495.1 Verrucomicrobiia bacterium | reverse complement strand
CGTGAACGAAAAATACGCGAAGGTGATCGACATCAATTGGCGCACAACGCGCCTGCTCACGAACGATGACATCGCGGTGGACATTCCCAATCGCGACATGGCCAAGGCGACCATCGTCAATCTTAATCTCCCCAACCGCCTTCATGCGATGCGCCTGAGCGTGAACATCGATTACAATGCGCCGCCCACGCGCGTGAAGGACGTCCTCGTCCACGCCGCTTCCAATGCGAAAGGCGTTTCACCCACGTTGCCGCCCGTCGCGTATCTCAAAAATTTCGGCGATTCCGCCATCGAGTACGAGATCAAGTTTTTCATGGAATCGCACGATCACTATTACGAAGTTTGCGACGCAATCCGCACGAATGTCTGGTACAGCCTGCACCGGCACGGAATCAAGATGCCGTATCCCATCCGCACGGTGCAACTGGAACGCCCGGCACGAAACAAGGAACAGGAGATCCAAAGCACGGCACGCATCATCCTGCGCCAGCAACCGCTTTTCAAAGGTCTCACGGACGATCAACTGGACGCGTTGCTGCCGCGCGGACGCGTGGTGCATTTCGGTCGCGGCGAAAAGATCATTGAACAGGGCGCGGAAGGCGATTCGATGTTCATCCTGGTGGAAGGCGAGGCGAATGTGGTTTTGGAACGCGGACATTCTCCGGTGCACGTCGCCAGCCTGCGCAGCGGCGATTGTTTTGGCGAGATGTCGCTGCTCACAGGCGAGCGGCGCAGCGCGACCATCCTTGCGCACAAGGATTGCGAGGTTGTGGAGATTGGCAAGCCGGTCCTGACGCGCAGCCTCAAGGAAAATCCGGATTTGTTGAGCAAGTTGAGCGCCTTGCTGGCCAAGCGGCAGATGGAAACTGAAGGCATCGTCGCCGCCAACACGAAGCCCAGCGTGATTGAAGCCACGCGCATCGAATACGCCAATTCGTTCATGGACAAACTGCGCACATTTTTTGAGCTTTGAAGATGCAAACCAAGGCTGTTGGTTTTTGATGTGAGTTCCGCAATCTTGCGCCGTGCCGCAAACCAGGTATAAAGCAAAATACAAACTGCCCTCGTCACCCAAAGACGGGAGCCATCCGCTTTACTGGTTCCTGGCGCTCGTGCTCGCCGGTTTTTTTGGCTGGCTTTGGTGGCGTTCCGGTCATGCAGGCAGCAACAGGCATCCTGCGATTCAAATGAAGGTCGTCTTCAACTCAGCCATCGAGAAGAAAGCTTCGACCAGCGCGGTTTCTCCCAAACAGCCCGCGATTGCTCCCGAAGAAAACGCGACTCAGCAACCCTATCCGCGTCCTGTCCAAAACACTTTGGAAGCGCAAATTGCGCTCATCAGCGATGGCATTTCGTCCGGCTCGCTGGATGGGGCACTCGGCTCGCAAACGCGCGCCGCCCTTGCGGCTTTTCAGCGCGACCAAGGCCTGGATGTGACCGGTGAATTGGATGCCGTCACGAAAAGCAACCTGATGCTCGAAAGCGCGCCTTTCACCACGTACACCGTCACTGCGGAAGACCTTGCCCGTCTTCAACCCATCGCTCCGACCTGGCTCGGCAAATCCCAACAAACCGCCCTCGATTTCGAAAGCATTCTCGAACTCGTTTCCGAAAAAACTTTTTCTCATCCTAATCTCATCCGGCGCCTCAACCCGGAAGTGAATTGGAGCAATGTCGTTGCGGGAACAATTCTCCAGGTCCCCAATGCGAGGTATCCTGACGACCCATCCAAAGCCGCCTGGGTAACCATTCATCTTGCGTCGAGAATCTTGGAAGCATTCGATGCTGAAACCAACCTTATCGCGCACTTTCCGTGCAGCATTGCCAAAAAAGTCGAAAAACGGCCTGTCGGCCTGCTCCACGTCGAAGTCATCGCGCCGCATCCGAATTACACGTTCGATCCCGATGTCTTCCCCGAGTCAGCCGAAGGACGCGAACTTCATCGCAAACTTATTCTTCCGCCCGGCCCGAACAATCCTGTGGGCGTCGCGTGGATTGGATTGGACCGGCCTGGTTATGGCATTCACGGAACCCCGCGGCCGGAAGAAGTTGGCCGCACGGAATCTCACGGTTGCTTTCGGTTGGCCAATTGGAACGCGGAGTTTCTCCTCAAGATCGTCACTGTTGGCACACCGGTTTATGTCGTGGAGTAAAGGGGTTTGAATGACTGCTTTTAGAAAAAAACGACGCCAGTTCCATCTCTGGAACTTCACCGCTCCACTTTTGACAACCGTGCTTCCAGATGAACTGGTTTGGACCCGGCTGTGCGGCGCGGACGGCTTGGGACAGGATCGAGGTTGAACACGCCCACGACGAATCCCAAAATGAAGAGGGCGATGGTGAAGGCGGCGACG
This sequence comes from Verrucomicrobiia bacterium, assembly GCA_035653495.1. Lineage (GTDB taxonomy): Bacteria > Verrucomicrobiota > Verrucomicrobiia > Limisphaerales > Pedosphaeraceae > DATAUW01. The sequence continues at coordinate 2,294 of DASRBR010000690.1, read as the reverse complement.
GCATATTGTGTAAGGCTGGAAAAACGCAGGATGCTTTTGCCGCGAGCCTGCCCCTCTTGAATATTATATTCGAGCAATGCCCTGGCCTCTGAAATATACTGTGAATAGGAAGGCAGCAGTTCTTGTTTGTATTTCGCCAGCGCTTGCTTGTCTTCACCTCGTTGCATCAAGGCGAGGACTTCTCCTCGTAATTCGATGAACGCACGCCGGCGATCCATCGTGCGGCTGAAATTAGCGCGGTCTTGTTCTTGAAAGATGGACTCCTCGTATAACTTCAGGTATTTCGCCGCGTCAGCTTCAAACGCGTCCGCTTGCGCGCAAAGTTTTGCCCTTTGCTCAGGTGTGGGAGCCATCAGCGCCAGCAGGATGAAATTGACGTCCTCGCCGGAATCAGAATTGGCCAGGCTTGCATCCGTCAGGCCGGGCAAAGTATCGGTCACGATATCAAACGCCTTGCTTCTTACCCGGTTCAAGCTGAGGAAACCGCACAAGGCGACCAAAAGCAGCACCCCCGTGCAAACTGCCCGCTTGATTGAAAACGCTCGGTTTAACATTGGCTCGGCTTCCTATTACAAATCGCTCGGGGCGTTTGACCCCGGGCTTCGCAAATGCTGGAGGAAGGCCGGAAGAATTGCAAGAAATTGCGGATGGATTTTGGAGCACTGTTTAATCAGGAAGAGGAGCAAAGCCCGCGTCTCATTCGTGAGTTCCTTCCCAATCAAATTAAAACTGCCCCACAAAGCGGTCCCTGTCGCTGGCCTTTGGAAAAAATGAGGACTTTTCGATGGTCGTCCCATTTCAGATTCCTGAGTTTATGAGTTCGTGATTAATCTCTGCAAGGTTGAAATTCCTTTCGGGCATTTAAATCAGGAACTCAGGAATCAATGAGAAAGGGCGGCCCCACTCAGAGCCGCCCCGAACCTAACTAACCACCATAACTAGCAAGCATATGCACTTTACGTTTTTCGAAAAAACCAACAATGGGGTGAACACCCTAAAATCCTTTATCATAAAGCGTAACGCGACATAGCCGTCTTTAATTCCGCCGCTTGGGCGCGGTCGTCAATATAGTCAGCTTCCCAAAATAAAACCTGATTGGCTTTCAATTCATGTGCGAGCGAAACATCATTCTGAAATTCGGCCACGCTCTGCGGCACCCAAGCGTAAGACCAAACGTCCACCTTTCCTTCCGTTTCCTTTTGCAACGCTTCATAAGCCATTTTCGGCGTGCCTCCATCGCGATAATATCCCGCTGCCACCGCCGCATCCATCAAACCTTCCCGCGCCCACGCGTTCACATCCAGCAAAAGGCCGCGCAAATTGCCGTCAATCCGGTTCATCTCGCCGCGATAACTCCACGGATGGTCCACCATCACCGCGAGTGGAAGATTGTGGTTGTGCGAGCGAACCAGCTTTCGGGCGGCGCGCATGAATTCTGTTTGTGGTCCGGCGCGAAAATGCACCCAGCGTTGGTCATCATTGGGAATCGTGCGCGGGTCAATTCCAAATTTCTTTTTGAAGCCCTGAACCAACGGCTCTTCGTAACCGCTGTCCGCCACGCCTTGCGTGTCCGTTTGCGGATTGTCCCGAACATCGCCGGTCCGTATCCAATCCAGAAAAATTCCGTCGATCGAATAGTTGCGAAGCAGCTCTTTGAGTATTGCGAGTTTGTATTCGCGAACTGCCGGAAACGCAAAGCTCAGTTGCGAATGGTAGAACGTCCCGTCGCGCTTGCGCCAACGATATTGCGGATGTTTTTTGGAAAACTCACTTTGCAAACCCCAGCCATGGTCATCTTCATTGATGGAAACCCACGCGTGGATTTGCAGGCCGATTTCGTGCCCATACCGGACCGCGGCGCCAAGGCTGTCGAAGCGCGCATAATCGAGCGAACTGAATTTGCTTCGCAACGCCGCACGCTGCTCCGGCGTCATGTTTGGCGTGAACCGTTGCAAAAGTTGCTTGTCGGTTTCGCTTTGGGGATTCCAAAAGTTGTCCTCGTCCCACGGGCCTTGCGGACGCATCAATTTGCTTTTGTAAAGCGAGCGGCCGCCATCCAGCGCGCGCCAGTAAATCCGCGACCAACCGCACGTCTTGCAGGCATCCAGCATGTGGCGCACACCCGGCTCACCCCACGGGATTCCGTTTTTCAACGACCAATCCGAATGCGTGAGCGGCGCGCTGAGTATCAATTTTTCATTCGCGCTCGATTCGGCTGATTCGGCGAAGATGCGCCCAGCCGTGTGTAAACCGAGGCTTGCCACAGCGGAACTTTTAAGGAAGTCGCGGCGGTT
>DASRBR010000689.1:0-2474 GCA_035653495.1 Verrucomicrobiia bacterium | reverse complement strand
AACTCGAATTGACCGACGCGCTGTTCGCGAAGCTGGCGGGCTGGGAAGCGGTGAAATCCGCCAGGTTCATGCTCGCTGCGGGTCGCGTGCTCAATTCGGATTGGCAGCCGCCGCGCTTGACCGGCAAGGTCCAGGAGGGTTCGACCAGCATCAACACGAGCCTCATCATTCGCAGCGCTTCGGACGCCGAGAATCTTTGTCCCTGCCGTGATTCCCGCCAGCGCGGTTTGATTTGCGCCCACGCGGTTGCCGTCGGGCTGCATTACGTCAAATCGCGACAACCTGCTCCCGCGTCCGCGCCAGTCTCCGCCCAAGCCAAATCTGTCCAATCGCAAACGCGAAAATCACCAGCCAAAGCCATTCGCCACGCGCCCACTGGCACGGATGGCGAACCGCTGGAATTGCATGTGATTCTTCCCCCGAATTGCGCCGATGCGTTGGGCAAAGGCCGCGTGATGATTTATCTGGAGGGCCAATGGCGCAAAGGTCGTTCGCCTTTGAACGTTATACCGCTGGATGTTGCTTTCAGCTTAAGCGCTCAGGACACTGCATTGCTCGATTTTCTGGAATCGCTCAACGAAGGCGACACGCCCGCGATGCTGATGCTCAATCCCAGCCAGTTCGCCGAACTTCTTTCAAAATTGATCGCGCATCCAAACGTCACTTTTGGCCGCACGCAACCTGCGGAAATCATTGCCGAACCGCTCAAGTTGGCCGTAACCGCAGCGCTTGAACAAAACGGCGAAATCATTCTGAAATTGGCCGGCAATGCTCCTGCAGGGATCATCCCTGGCACAACCGCGTGGACTTTGGTTGGCCAAAAATTTGAGCCCTTGGGTTTGCCATTGGCATTCGGAGAATTGTTCAGCGGTCCGATGCGTATTGGGCGCCGCAAGGTGCCGCAATTTCTGAATGTGGATTGGCCGGCGCTCGCGCAAAGTTGCGATGTGAACGCGAACTTTGAAATCAGCGATTTCGAAATGGAAGCCGCTTCGCCGCGTTTCAAACTGCATCTTGCCGGTGGCTTGGCAGTGCTGCAGGCGAAATTGGAATGTTACTACGGCGGCAAATCCGTCGTTCCTGGCGCATTCGGACAAAACGATGCCTTTTGGCTGCAGGACGCCGAATCTCCATTCCATTATTGGACGCGCAATTTGGAAGCGGAGCAAGCTGCGATCGCGCGATTGTCGAAAAATGGTTTCAATGAACCGGACGCGCAAGGCTTGCGCCATCTCAAGGGCCAAAATGCGGTGCTGAATTTTTTCGCGCGCGAATATCCGCGTTTGGAAAAGGACTGGGATGTTACCCTTGAGGAACGTTTGGAGCGCAGCACGCAACAAAATCTGGAACGCATCGAGCCGAAATTTCAGATCACGTCTTCCGGCGAGGAATGGTTCAATCTCAATGTTTCCTATGACACGCGCGGCGGCGAACGATTTTCACCTGCCGACATCCAGCGTCTGTTGCTTTCCGGCCAAAGCCATTCGCGTCTCAAGAATGGCAAGTTTGCGCTGCTCGACACTGGCGCAGTCGAGGAACTTCAGGAAGTGCTGCTCGATTGCGCGCCGGAACAGCACGCCGGCGGTTATCGCATGGACAACGCGCAGGCTGGTTTCCTCAATGCCACCTTGCGCGGTCAAAGCGCGCGGCAAATCCGCGCGCCGGAGGCGTGGACGCAACGCGCCGCACAGCAATCCGGCGAACTCAAACCAGCTCTCCCGCAATTGGGCGCGCTCGAATCCGTATTGCGCCCGTACCAAAAAGAAGGTGTTGCGTGGCTGGCGTTTCTTCGCGCGAACGGTTTTGGCGGCATCCTGGCCGACGAAATGGGTCTCGGCAAAACCTTGCAGGTGCTCGCGTTTCTGCAATCGTGCGCTGGACGAAACGATGGCGCGGGTCCGTCATTGGTCGTTTGCCCGACGTCGCTCGTGTTCAACTGGGCTGCCGAAGCCGCGAGGTTCACTCCTGAGTTGCGGGTGTTGACGCTTTATGGTCCGCAACGGCAGGAGAATTTTGCGCAAATCCCGAAAAACGATTTGGTGATCACGAGCTACGCGTTGCTCCGCCGCGATGCCGCGTCTTATCGCGAACTGGAATTTGACACGGTGGTGTTGGATGAAGCGCAGCACATCAAGAATCGGCAGACGCAAAATGCGCAGGCGGTAAAGTCGATCCGTTCGCGGCATCGGCTCGTTCTCACCGGCACGCCGATTGAAAATTCCGTGCTCGATCTTTGGTCCATCTTCGATTTTTTGATGCCCGGTTATCTGGGCAACGCGCAGGATTTTCGCGAGCGTTACGAAGTGCCGATTGCCCGTGAACGGAATGCCTCCGCGCAAGCGAGATTGGCGCGGCGGTTGCGTCCGTTTTTGTTGCGGCGTTTGAAACGCGAAGTCGCGCGCGATTTGCCGGAAAAAATCGAACAAGTCAGCTATTGCGAACTCAATGACGAACAACGCGCCCTTTATCAGCAA
>DASRBR010000688.1:0-7305 GCA_035653495.1 Verrucomicrobiia bacterium | reverse complement strand
TTCCAGCAAGGTCTTGCGGGCTGAGCAAATAACGTTTGTCGCCGAGCGGAACGGATTTGCCGTCGGAAATCAATTCGTACGGCATGCGACAAGCCTGCGCGCATTCACCGCGATTGGCCGAACGTCCGCCCAAAGCTTCGCTCGTCAGGCATTGGCCGGAATACGCTACACACAACGCGCCGTGGACGAAAACCTCCAATGGCATTGGAATATTGCGTGTTGCGTGTTGCGTGTGGGAAACTTGGACGGCTTGGATTTTTTCGATTTCTTTCAGCGAACATTCGCGGGCGAGTACAACGAGGTCGCAGCCCAATTCGCGCGCGAATTCCACTCCACCGGCGCTGGTGACGGTCATTTGCGTCGAGGCGTGAATCGGAAAATCGGGCGACAACTTGCGGATGAGCCGGCAAATGCCCACGTCCTGCACGATGGCCGCATCCACACCCGCGGCGATGATGGCGCGCAGATATTGTTCCGCCTCGGCCATTTCATTGGCGAAAACGAGCGTGTTGAACGTGACGTAACCCTTCACGCCGCGCCGATGCAAAAATTCCATCAAGCGCGGCAAATCCGCCTCGGTGAAATTATGCGCGCGCATCCGCGCATTGAAACGTTCGAGGCCAAAATAAATGGCGTCCGCGCCGTTCTCGACCGCGGCGCGCGCGCATTCCCAATCGCCCGCAGGCGCGAGCAATTCAGGGCGCGTGAGAACAGCGTGCGATTGTGTTTCACGCCCGTTTTTTTCGGTGGTCAATTTGCTTTCGCTTTCCGGCATCGGCAACTGGACAACATAACCGTGCACCGCGGGGAGACAAAGAATATTTGACGCCTTAGTCCGATTCCGAAACCGGCTCGAAGGGCTCGACCAAAATTTTGCCGAGAAAATTGCGCGAGCGCAGATGCGCGAAGGCTTCCTGCGTGCGGTCGAGGGGAAAAATGGTATCTATCACGGGACGCAACTTTCCGGCAGCGGCCCATTCGAGGGTTTTTTGGATGTCTGCGCGGTTCCGGCCATAACTGCCGATGAGCCGGTGTTGCTTCACGAAAAAAGGCCACAGATTTAGCCTCACTTCGCGTCCGGCAGTCGCACCGCAGGTGACGACCGTCCCGCCGCGCGCCAGGCAATCAAAAACTTTCTCCAACACTTCGCCGCCGATGTGCTCAACCACCAAATCCACGCCGCGTTTTTCCGTGATGCGCCGGACTTCGGCCGGCCAATCGGGTTGATTGGTGTCCACGACAAAATCCGCGCCGAGACGTTTCGCCAAATCGCGTTTGGCTTCGCTCGAACCTGTGCTGATGACGCGCGCCCCCAAAACTTTCGCGATTTGGATTGCCGCCGAGCCGACGCCGCTCGCCCCGCCCATCGCCAGCACCCAATCGCCGGGACGCACCTGCGCGCGGTCGGTGAGCATGTGCATCGCGGTGCTGCCCGCGAGCGTCAACGCGGCGGAAGTGTCGTAATCCACGCCCGCGGGCAATCGCACCAAAGCGCGCGCGGGAACAACCACCTTCTCGGCAAAACCGCCGTCGCGCTGCACGCCGAGCAATTGGCCGCGCAAGCAAAGCGATTCCTCGCCGCGCCGGCAAAATTCGCATTCGCCGCAAAACAGATTCGATTGCACCGCGACATCATCGCCGCGTTGCCAGCCTTGTACTGACGCGCCCAAATCCACGATGCGCCCGGCAACTTCACCACCGGGCGTGCGCGGCAGCGGGATTTTGACCGGCAAGCCGCCTTCTTCAAGCCAGAGATCAAGATGGTTCAACCCGCACGATTGCACCTGCACGACGACTTCATCCGCGGCAGGAACCGGGTCCGGCACATCGCGCAAATCAAATTTCCCCGGCTTCCCGTGCGCGATGAGCTGGAATGCTTTCATTGTTCGTTACATAGTTACAACGTTACATGGTTACATGGTTGAAAGTGCAAATGCACTCGAAATTGTAACCTTGTAACGATTTAACTTTGTAACTATTTAACTCCTCATTTCGCCACCCTTTTCGCCGCCATGTCCCTTCCGTTCTGATGCAAAACGAGTCCGGTGATTTCGCCCTTCCCATTTTTTTCAAAACTCAACTGCGCGTCCACCACCTTGTAAAAAAAATTCGTTTCTGATTCCGGAAAAATTTCGAAAAACGGCTGCCCGGTCAGTTGCGCCATCAAACGGTCGCCTTCGCGTTTGAGCGTGAGGATTGCGCCGGGCTGCAATTCATATTGACCCACATAGGCATCGTATTTGGCCGGGTCAAGCCGGATGGCGACGTGGTCGCGCGGCGCTTCGCCCGGAAGTTTTTTGGCCGCTTGTTCGATACCGTTTTGATGCAGCACGAGAAACGCCGGCTCGTCCCCCTCCGCCTCATGAAAAGTGATTTGCGCGTCAACATCCTTGTAGAAAAACCTGTTATGGGTTTCCGGGAAAATCTCTAGGAATGGCTGGCCCGTCAGTTGCGCCTCGAGATGGTTGCCGTGCCGGCGCACGGTGAAAATGGCGTCCGGCGCGAGCTGGTAATGCCCCGCATAATGGTCCAGCAGCTTCTCGTCCAATTGAATCGCAACATGGTTCGATGGCGGCTCGATGTTTGCCAACGGATACTTCGCTTCCAGCAAATGAAAACCGATGTCGTCAATGCTGTTCACCGAATTGGCGAGCACGACCACCCCGCGCTGCAGTTTCCGGTCAAACCCGGCAAACGCGTGATAACCGCCCGTTGCGCCGTTATGCCACACCAGCTTTTCATCGTATTTGGAAATGATGTGCCAGCCCAGGCCGATGCGCACGTCCGGGCTTCCGGCTTTATGACGCGGTGTTCGCGCCAGTTCCATCGCGGGTTCGAGCGAAGACTTCGTCAACCCGATGTTCGCCGCGAGAAATTTCAACATGTCATTCGCCGTCGAGCGCAATGCTCCCGCGCCCGCCAGCGCAGGGAGATCAAAATTCTCCGCGGGTTCGCCCTTCAGGCCGTGACCGCGCGCGAACCGGGCGCGCTGTTCCGGCGAAAGAGTGATGCAGGTGTCGCGCATTTCCAACGGCTCGCAGATGCGCGCCTTGATGAGCGCTTCGTAATTTGTGCCGGACTTCAATTCGAGCAAATGCCCCAGCAGACCATCGCCAAAATTGGAATATTCGTATTTTGAGCCGATGTCGCGCGGCAATTTGTAGCTGGAAAGAAAGTCGTACATTTGTTGCACGGTGTAATCCGCATACGGATTGTTCGCATCGCGCGGTTCGAGATTGCCGGGGAGGCGAGGCAAACCCGAAGTGTGCGTCGCAAGATCAACCAGCGTGATTTCGCGTCCGTTCCGGCTGGGAACTTTGACGGAAGCGGGAAGAAATTTGGAAATCGGATCATCTAGTTTCAATTCGTTGTGCTCGACCATGTCCGCCAGGACGAGCGACGTGAAAACTTTCGTTACGGAACCGATTTCAAACAGTGTGTCGCCACCCACCTCCTTGCCGTCCTTGTCCGTTTTTCCATATGCAATGATGCGCGGCCCTTTTTCATCCACGATGCCGACCACGATGCCAACGCCCTGCTTCGCGATTTCGATGCGGTCGTGAAGCAACTGTTTGATTTGCTCATCGTTCATAGGTTCGTCGGCGGCGCGAAGCCAGCCTGCAAACAAGAAAGAAAATAGCATCAGCAGCAAGATACGCATCATCCAGTTCATAGCATTTTTGGATTGTGATTCAATGATTGTAATTTCATCCGTTGGCCGACGGAGAAGATTCTGAGACGGAAGCCAAAGTATCTTCGAGTTCTTTTTGTAAAGGCAAAAGGCTTTTGCGCACAGCGTAAAGGTTGAGCCAGTAAATGACGCCGAAGATTGCCAGGTTAAAGACCAGCGAGAACAATTCGCCGGCGAGCCCCTCGGGAAAGCCGAGTTCAAAAAGTTCGACACCGATGAACAGCGGCAGTAAATACCATAGCCAAACCATCCTCAAAAGTTTCGCCTGCCATTTCACTTTCACCAGCTCAGCGCGAAGGTAGTCACTTAGCGGAGCGGTTTCCGAAGCCGCTGGATGTTTGCGCCGGCTAAAGAACAGTTCTCCGGCGATGAAGATGCAGCTTGCCATGATCACCACGCAACCTGCGCCCGACAAGGTTGAGTGCGAACGCAGAAAAATAAACAAAAATGCAACGAACACCACCGCGCCGGCCACCAGTTCTCGTCCGTCCCGCCAAAATAGCGTGCGATCGAAGTCGCGCATCTTTTTTTTCATTTGCGCCACCAGTTCCGCGTCGGGCATGGGAAGCGCCGACCCAAGGTTCTGTTGCCGCCAAAGCCGTTTCAATTCGTCGTCGTTCATGGAGTTTCCTCCTTCATCAGCAGCGAAAGTTTCTTTTTGGCCCGGTGCAGCAAAACGCCGACATGGCTGCTGCTCAAGCCCAGCACGTCGGCCATTTCCTCGTAGCTCAAATCTTCCAAAAATAATGTGATGACGGCCTTTTCCATTTTCTCGAGTTGCGCGATGGCTTCGTAGAGAGAATCAATTTTCGGGTCTCGCAATGGTGGATCAGTTTGTTCATCCAGCATTTCGTGCAATTGTTCGTGAGCTACCGGCGTCCCGCGCCGCGCGGCGGTGTGCTTGCGCACAAAACTGACCGCGGTGTTGAGCGCGACGCGATAAAGCCAGGTGTTCGCGTGCGCTTTTTCCTTAAGGTTCGGCAGTGCGCGCCAGATTTGGAAAAGGATTTCCTGGTAAAGGTCCTCTTCATCCTGCGCGTTCCAGGCATACACCCGGCAAATGCGCAGAATCCGCTGGCGATTCCCGTTCACCAATTCGAGGAACTCGCCTTCCACCGCTGACGGCCCTGTTTTCAATCGGTTTTCACTGTCTTTATAGGATTAGTCGCAGCGGAAGGGAAAATTATTACAGCGGTTCAAAAATAATCAGGAAACCAGGAAAGCACTGTTTCCTTGGCTGAAAACGTAAGTTTTCACTATGACAACCCGCGAACCGAACATGGAGGATTTGACAAAAAACAAAAATAACTCAATAAAAACAGTATGTTCAATGCACAGGACATCCGGGATAGAATACAAGCCCATCCGTTCAAACCGTTCCGCATTGTTCTCTCAGACGGAAGACATTTCGACGTGCCAAACCACGACGCCGCCTTTCTGAAGCGCAACGCGGTTCAGGTCGCTTTGGATTTGGACAACCAAGGACTGGCAAGCCGGTTCATTGACTGCGCCATCATTCACATCACGAGTATCGAAGAACCACAGGCAGCTTAATGGCACTTTTCTAAAAGAACGGCGACTGACTCACTGCCAGTAATTTTTGCGAAACATCCAAAACGGAAAACCTTCATTTCTGGATTTCCTCGACCGCTTTGTCCCGCGGCTTGGATTCATGCCGATGCCGGTGATGAAACAGCCGCTCGCGATTTTGCAGCAGATACCAGAGGATGAAAATATTTCCGATGGTGATGAGCAGCACGATCCATGAAAATTTGTGGAGCAACTCGAAAATTTCTATCGGGATGAAAAACGCCGTCTCGCCAATCGTCATCCAGCCGATCCACCGGATGCGCAACATCAACCCGGTGCCTTCGACCAGCGAAAACAGACTGTAAATCAACGTGCCGATAGCCGCGTGGACCATCATCGGCTCGGTGAGCGTATCAATCTTGGCCGCCAAATCGATCCAGAATTTCTTTTCCGGGTTGAAGAAGCGCAGATGATGGTTCAGCTTTTCCAGCACGTTCTGGTACTCTGCGGGAAGATTATTGTCCGATAGCAGATAAAGCGCGAGCGCAAGGCCCGCGAACAAGATTCCTTTCGCCAGTTTGTACGCGATGATAGCGTAAAGTGTCGGCGCCCGGTTGGGAACGGGCTTTAGTGGTGGCAACCCTTCGGTCATCTAGCGGATTTTTTCCAAAAGCAACGGCAACAATTCGGAAATCTTCACGCGCGTTTGCTGCATGGAATCGCGTTCGCGCAAAGTCACCGTGTCCAGCAACTCCGGTTTTTCGCCGAGCGTGTCGAAATCAACCGTCACACCGAACGGCGTGCCTGCCTCGTCCTGGCGACGATAACGCCGGCCAATCGCGCCGGCCTCGTCGTAAAACACCGCCATGTGCGGCCGCAACAAATCGCGCACCTGCCGCGCTTTCTTGACCAGGTCCGGTTTGTTCTTGAGCAACGGAAACACGCCCACCTTGATCGGCGCGATGCGCGGATGAAATTTCATCACCACGCGCGCCTCCATCTTGCCCTTTTCATCCGGCGCCAGTTCTTCGTGATACGCATTGCAGATCAGCGCGAGCACCAAACGGTCCACGCCCGCCGAAGGCTCGATCACGTGCGGGATGTATTGGCCTTTCGCCAAACTTTCCGCATCTTCCTTCGCGGCTTTCTCCGCTTTTTCGGTGACAACGCCGCTTTTGGTCAAATATTTCTTTCGCGCTTCGTAATAGCGGCCCGACAATTCCTTTTTCTTCGCTTCATCCAGTTTTCCCCATGCGGCGCGCAAATCTTCATCGAAGATGCTCATGGGCTTGCCGGAAAAACGTTCGTGCTGGCTCAAGTCAAAGTCGCTGCGCGCGGCAACGCCTTCCAATTCTTCGCCGATAAGTTCGCCTTGTTCGTTGCGCTTGCTGAATGGGAATTTGTAAAGGATGTCCACCGTCGCGCGCGCATAATGCGCCAGTTCCTCCGGCTTCTGCCAGTATTCGACCAGCGAATTTCGCGGCAAACCGATGCCTTCGTAGAAACGGATGCGTTCCTCAACCCAATATTTATGCCACGCTTGCCAGCCCCAATCCGCGTTCGGAGTCCCGCCTTTAGGCGGCTCGGAATGACCATCTGAAGCCGGGACACCGAGCGCTTCCTCGGCCTTGGCCACGCGTCCGCAAATCGCTTCCACCGCTTCATCCGGCTTGATGAAGAACTCGAGTTCCATCTGCTCGAATTCGCGCGAACGAAAGGTGAAATTGCGCGGCGTGACTTCGTTGCGAAATGCCTTGCCGATCTGCGCGATGCCGAACGGGACCGATTGTCGCGACGTCTCCAGCACATTCTTGAATTGCGCGAATATCGCTTGGGCAGTTTCCGGGCGGAGATAGGCGACATTTTCGTCGCTCTCAACCGGGCCGACGAACGTCTTGAACATCAAATTGAACGGACGCGCCTCGGTCAGTTCGACGCAGCTTTCGGGATGAAAATCAACTGAATCCTGCACCGGCTTGGTGGCTTCGCCCTTGAGTTCGAGCGCCATCCATTCGCCGATCCGCAAGTCGGGTGAGCCTTGCGCGTAAAATTCGCGGGCTTTTTTGCGCGCGCTTTCAGGGTTT
>DASRBR010000687.1:0-10105 GCA_035653495.1 Verrucomicrobiia bacterium | reverse complement strand
GTGTGGATCACTGGCGAAATTCCGGGTTTCATCCATGACCAGCATGCCGAGATGGTCACACGCTTCGATCAATTCCTCGGCAGGCTCGTTGTGCGCCGTGCGGATCGCGTTGCAACCCATTTCCTTTAACTTCGCGACGCGGTAATATTGCAGCGCATCGGGAACAGCCACGCCAACGCCAGCGTGATCCTGATGGTTGCAGACGCCTTTTGCAAAATAGGGTTTACCATTGAGCAGCAATCCTTTGTTCGCATCGAATTTCACAGTGCGAATTCCGAATTTTGTTTCAGTCCGGTCAACTACTTTTCCACCATTTGCGACGATCGTGATGAGGGTGTAAAGGTTGGGCGATTCCGGAGACCATAAGATCGGTGAAGATATTTTCGTATCGCCTTTAATTTCCTTTGAATCCCAAGGATTGATTGTTTCCGTTTTGGTTATTCCCGCCACCACTTTTCCGCCTGGTGCAATGACTTGCCAGGTCACTTTGGGATTGGCGGATTCGTCCTGTGAATTAAGCAATTCTGTTTCGAGATGAATCAGAGCGGGACCTTGGGGCTCATTGTTTTTAAATTCGCTGTAAACAAAAATTCCATCCAGCGCGACAGCCAGCGGCGCGGTTTTCACAAGCCAGACATGGCGGTAAATGCCGGCCCCTTCGTAGAACCAGCCTTCGAATTCTGAGGCATCCACGCGAACAGCCAATAAGTTTTCACCGCCATAATTCGCCACATCGGTTATGTCGCAACGAAAACCGTTATAACCACCCTCATGATGGGCGAGCTTGTAGCCATTCAAAAAAACCTGACATTTGCGATACACACCGCCAAATTCCAGCCAAAGGCGTTTTCCCTTATCGTCGCCACCCAGTGAGAATTTGCGGCGGTACCAGCCAACGCTGTTCGCCGGAAAGCCGGGTCCGACTGTCTTGTAACCATGGCTGCCGCTGGCATGCGGATCGAAAGGCAGTTCCACGGCCCAATCGTGGGGCAAATTGATTGTGCGCCATGGTCTGTCATTGAAATCCATCCTAGCTGGGCCTTCATTTACGCCGGCATTGATCAGATTTTCTTCAAAACCCAAGTCGTCACCCAAATGAAATTTCCAGCCAAAATCCATCAACAATTTTTCCCGCGGACAGCTCGGAGACGCTGTTGCGCTTAATCCAAAGCCAATGAATAAAGCCACAAGGCCGTGAAGTAAAAAGTTTATGGCTTTGTTCATCGTGATCACGGCAATTTGGGCTCCGCAAAAAGTCCGATCTTGGATAACGCAGGACAAACGGCCGCTTTGGTGATTCGCACGCGGACCTTCTCTGTCCGGATATCATTCGTGCGAATGAGGCGGCGGTTGCCTATGCTGGTGCCTGCTGCGAACTCAATCCATTTCCCATCCTGCCACCGGGCGAGCGCGAATCCTTCAATACGCTGGCCAAGAGGAAGATATTCGCGCAATTCAACAACATTAAATGTCCTCGGGCTGCCCAAATCCAAAACAAGGTCGGCGTTGGCAATGGAGTCATCCGTCGTCCAGTATGCATCGGGATTTTCGTTCAACACATTTTTTGCGGAGAATTGCGGATCGTTCCCGCGCACATTGGATGCAGTGACTTTTGCGCCAGCGGCCAGATTACGCGCAAAGGTTGCATCAATAATCCGGCGAAATTCATGGAGCGAAGCCGCGTCATTGGAATGGATTTGGCCGTTGCGATCCGGCGGAATATTCAAGATCAGCGATGCTCCGTGCCCGATGGAATTATAATAAATATCCAGCAATTCCCGCGCTGTCTTGACCTTGGTATCTTCGGAGGAGTGGTAAAACCAGCCGGGTCGGATGGAGACATCGCACTCGGCGGGGATCCAGCGCAATGCGGGATCCGGTGAGAACGGACGGCAGCCGTGAAACAGTTTGTCGTCATCCGACTTTCCAGGAAACCAGCCGGTCGGGTCCACGGTGTCCCAGCAGGGATCACCGGCCAGACCATCTTCGTTGCCCACCCAGCGGATGTCCGGCCCGACATCGCTAAACATCACTGCATTGGGCTGAAGCTCGCGAACAATCTGCCAGGTGTTGCTCCATTGGTAGTAGGTCTGCGCGTCAATCGTCCGCGTTTCACGCGCACCGCCGTAATAGCCGGAGCCGCCATTCGCGCCGTCAAACCATACCTCGCTTATCGGCCCATACTGAGTGAGCAATTCGCGCAATTGCTTGCGATAAAAATCGAGATACTTGGGCGTTCCGTAATCGGCATGATTACGGTCCCAAGGCGAAAGATAGATGCCGAATTTTAAACCCTGCTTGCGGCAGGCGCTGGAAATCGCCTTCACCACGTCCCCTTGGCCATCCATCCATTTCGAATTTTTCACCGAATGCGTGGTGTAAGCGGAGGGCCAGAGACAAAATCCATCATGGTGCTTGCATGTCAGCACCAGTCCCTTCATTCCGGCGGCTTTTGCAACGCGAACAATCTGGTCGGCATCAAAATTAGCGGGGTCAAAGACGCTCTCGCTTTCATCACCTTCGCCCCATTCCCGATCCGTGAATGTATTCACGCCAAAATGCACGAACCCGTAAAATTCGTCCGTTTGGCGAGCCAATTGTCGCTGTGTCGGCAACGGGCCATATGGTGCGGGCGGCGCGGCAGCATTTGCGGTGGAGTCTGAAAAATGGAGGGACAGCGCAAGCAACAATATTGCGGCGCAACATTGCGTACATTTCTTTTTTTGCGGCATGCAACAGGTCTTGCGAAGAGATTGCAGGTTTTCCCGATACAATCAGAGCACAAAGATGAGCAAAAGAACGGCGGTTGCTATCAGGCCCACCGCAAAAATGGCGAGCACCACGTCCATCATTTTTATTCTTCGCTTCAGCCCGTAATCAGGTGCGGCTGGTGGAATGCCACCGCCAGATTGCATCCGGTTTTGTTTTGCCGGACGACCAGTCACATTGTTTTGCAAACCAGTCTCGGTGGAAGGTGCGTCTTCAGTGGCCATCGTTTGATCCAGGATTCCACCAGAATTCGTTTGGACCCGGCGCAGCCATCAGGTTGGTAGCGATGGTTCGCTTCATGAATTCGGTATGTGCATCTGTAAAAAGCATGACCGATCCCGGAGCATGCAGATTGCCCGGTCCTTCATCGGGATTAGGATAATTGGACGCGTCATTGTAAGCGCCTCCGTTATAGGCGCCGGTGCTGCTACGATCGTTCGGCTCCCACATGATAACTCCGACCAATTTGACGTCGCCCAATTTGTATGGCGGATTCATCCCAGAATAACCGCAGGCAGCGCCGTTCATAATGTAAGTGGACAGCCTGTTCGCCCGCTGCGCATAAGTGGAACTGGGAGAATTGGTATTATCTGCCGGGCACCAGTAAGTGGGCATGCTTTTAAGGTACTGCCAGAGTTCCCCTCCCATATAAGGAATTTCCGGATTAAGGGCGTTGGGCAAGGGCGGACCGCCAAACGAGGGCGTATAAAGCCATCCGGGCGCATCCGCACCGTTCAAACCCCAGTTTGGATATGGGAAATGGTCCTGGTTATCGATGGCATACATGTGAATGGCTGTCCCCAGTTGGCGAAGATTGTTCAGACATTGTGTTTTTCGGGCCTGCATTTTTGCTTTCACCAGGGCCGGCAGAAGCAGGGACGCCAGAATTGCGATGATCGCTATCACCACCAAGAGTTCGATCAGCGTGAATGCGCTTACAATCCCTCGACTGCGCATCTTGCGGTGCTTTTTTTTCAAATGAATCATTTTTGCCTTTTTGCGTTTTAATTCGGGGGCCGCCGGAAGACCCCTCTCCCGGCGACCCCATCAACCACTACTCCAACAAATGCCACCGAAGACTTCGCATGCTTCCTATGGGGAGACCTGGATGATATAGAATCTCTGGTTGTCCGAGCCCTTGGCAAAGGTGGCTGTAAAGTTCCCGCTACTATCCAACCTGCCTGATGCGACAACCGTCCAGGTGCTTAATGGGGCGGTGATATCCGGGCTCGAGAGCACATGATAGACGGCATTCACCAGACCGTTGCTCCCTCCAAGAGTCACATTCGAGCCGGAAATGCTCTTGATTTGAATGTGAGCGATGGGTGGTTGAAGCGAATCCGGGACTTGCGCACTGATTTTGCCGCCGGATAACAGCGATGACGAGCCGGAGGTTGGGTCGGGATTGCCGGCCAACTTGTAAGTGACTGCGGCGCCTTGTCCGCCATTGCCCTCATAATGATCCAATTCAATGTAATATCGCTGGCCAGCCGTCAGGGGAATGCTCCCATCAGAATTGACACCAGGCCAGGGCTGCCAACTGCCTGTGATGAAACTGGCGATTGAATTGGGTCCATTGTTCACCTCGAACTGGTCGGAACGCCATTCTCCCGTGCTGAAGAACGGATATTCGCCGCTGCCCGTATTGGACAGCAGCCAATCCGGTGGGCCATCATTGCCGCATGTCATCCAATCCTGGTTTTGGGCAATCTCATAGACGTTCGTTGGGCTGCTGTTCGTGCTGAGCCACAGGACGGCAGCATCATCACTGGCATCAAAGAAGACGTAATTGCCAGTGACCGGTGGCGTGAACCAGCCGTAGATGCGCTCGCCGGCGTTGTTCGGAAGATCGGCGTTGTCATTGAACGTGCGCAGATATTCGCTTTTATTTGGCGCAGGCATGCCTGTGGCAAACGGATACAACGTGGTCAACGCAGCGCCGGCGGTTGAATAGTTGCCAAAATATTCGTCAGCCTCGAGGAAACCATTGCCCGTGAGCGAATGTCCTGCGGTCAGGATTGCAGTCGAACTTGTCACCACATTGAGCGAGTTGCTGATGGCGACGAAGAAACCTTCGCCCGTGTCGCTGTCCTGAACGGGTGGTGTGACGTAAGTGGCATTGGTCGCGCCGGCAATCGTGTTGGTGTTTCCCCCAACAACCTCATACCATTGATAACTCGGCAGAGGAACTCCGACTGCGCCCACACTGAATGTGGCCGGCGTGTTCGTGACGGCCCTTTGGTTGGACGGCTGCGTGATGATGGTGACCGGGAATGTATCCACGCTCGACTTCACGATCTGCAAACCGCACACCCCAACCCCGGAGCCTGAGTTGGGATTAAATAGGCTATTGGCGGGATCGTCATAATTGACTGAGACGGTGATAACGCCATTCGAGGGGGAAATGCCGGAAACGCGAACAAAATTTCCCGCATCGCGATTGTTAAGAGTGCCGTAGGCACTCGGATCCTGGTTCAACGAAGCAACAAAATTGCTCTGCTGATTGACGCCCAAAAATTCATCGCCGGCAAAATTTGTAACACCACTGCCTGCATCAATGTCAGGGAAATTGGCGTCATCATTGGCAAGCAAATAGACGTAAATATCGTAGGTCTGGGTGTTATCGAGATTGGAAAACACGAATTGATCGAGCCCGTTTCCGATAGTGTTCGGAAAATTCGGCCAATTGGGCCCGTAACCGGCCTTGACGAAGCTGTTCAACAATTTGGTAATCGGCGCATTATCGGGAGCAGGTTGGTTGGCGGTCCAGCCGTCGCTGATTCCCACAAGAGACAATTGCATCGCACTGCCATAACCATTTTTGTCCTTGAGACCGTAAAATGGTTGGGGAGTCGCGGAACTGGCGGGACGAACATTGACCGGCAAAACATTCCAATTGGTTGTGGGAAAAGCGCCCGTTTTGTCGGTTGGTGACAAAGCCAGGTCGGTTGATTCCGCGCCATCTCCATAAGGTTGGAACTGCACGCTCACGGTGTCGGGTGAACCGGCAATGACGGTGAGAATCGCCGTCGTGCTGCTGGCGGTCGTCCCTAAAGCGGTATCGTAGGCAATGGCAAAATAACCGGTGCCGTTCATGGCGGATGTGACCGGCGGAGTGGTGTAGGAAGAATTGGTCGCACCGGCGATGGCATTGGTCACACCTCCGCTCACTTGATACCATTGATAACTGGGTGAGACCGCATTAGCGGCATTGACAGTGAAAGTGCCCAAGCCATTGGTATAGACTGACTCGTTTGCGGGCGAAGAAACCGTCAAATGCAGCGATTGCGCCGAACCGTCGTATTCCCCTGCAAGATAATGCAGGTAAACCTGCACAGGCGTCAGTGCATTGGTGTAAAGCGAGACTTGACAGATGTCGCCGTCAAAGAACCGGCCGTTCCCGCTGGCGGTGCCGTCGCCGATGGCCCATGAATCGGCAAATGCAATCGCGCCGCTTGCGCCTGCGGATGAAGATGCGAGGAAACCGTTGGTGTAAACGTTCCAATTGGCGCCATCATAAGTACCGATCAGATGCGTCCAATTGTTGCTCGAAGCGACGCCAGCCCCTTGCACTCCTTCCTGGTTCCCACTCGCGTCCGTTTCGGAAGTGACGTCGAAGGTGCCGTTGTTCTCGCGCATCTCGACCTCATCAAAATTTTTGCCAGCGTCATATCCCTTGGCGATAATATTCATCAAGCTGCCATGGGTGGCGGGCAGAACCCATGCTTCCATCGTGATCTGGCCGCCAATGTTGAGCAATGCCGTGTCGCTTCCCGTGCTCAAATCCACATATGCGTTGGTCCCGTTAAAACCGGCGGCGTTCGGCAGATACGAGGACGGACCGGAAACTTTGTTCGCTGAAGTGATGCCCACGTAGGTTCCGGTATTGCCGTAGCCCGAGAGATCGCTGGCCGTGCTGCCTGTATCAACCGTCAAATCAAGCGGCCAATAGCCAACCGGACCATTGCTGAGAACGGTGCTTTTATATGAAAGACTCGTCGGCAAGCTGATCAGCGAGAGGTTGGCCACGCTGCTGGTCGTTGCGCCGTAAATATTCGTCACCACCACGCTATAACCGGCGATGTCCGAGTTTTGCGCGTGAGTCAGTGTCAATGCGGAATTAGTCTGGCCGGGCAACGGCGAAGAACCTTTCAACCATTGGAAGCTGGAAGACACGGAGCTCAGAGCCAGGCCCACCTTGAAGGTCGCAACGGCATTGGAATAGACCGTGATTGAAGCCGGTTGTTGCGTGATTTGCGGCGGGACTTGCGCGACATTCGTTGAAAGTCCAATCTCGAAAGTGGCGTCCCAATCGCCGCTTGCGCCGAAAGCAATGGTGCCACCCGTGGGAGGAATCATTGCGATCTGTCCGCCCGCGTATGGATTACCGTTCGCATTCCCAAGTCCGGCCCACCCGCTTCCAGATGAATCCCGGCCAAATGCGTAGGCATAAGTTGAGTTTGCCTGGACGGGCAGCGCAAGGTTCGTCCATTGCACCCAGTCGCCATCCGTGAACTGCGATGTGAGTGCGAAACTTTGCATCAAGGTGGCCGTGCTACCGGAAACTGAATAAAGAAAAAGATGGAACTCCTGCGAATTGTTGTAGCCGCCGCCGTCGTCGATGCCTGCCGTGAAGATGGAAACAGATTCGAGCACATAACCTGCAGAATTGGTGCCGGTGGTAAACGTTTGCCCGGCGTACCGGCCATTGTTTGCTCCGTTATCGGTGTAGTAATTCAAGTTGTCGGGAAACTTTGTATCGCCGGCGTTGTTGGTTTGCACAACGTCGGTTGATCCGGGCGTGGGCGCGGTTGGACCAATGTCCGTCATGGTGACCTGCGCCTTCGCCGCAAAGCACAAGCATAGGGTTAAAAGAAAGGCCGGGAAGAATTGGGCCAGGGTGAATACGCGCTGGTTCGCGCCAGGGCACAGGCGAGTATTGAAACAATAGGTGGTTGATTTCATGTTTTTAAGGTTGTTGTGGTGCCATGTGACAACACGTAACAGTTTTATTCTGGGTGTGACTCATCCTAATAGAAGAATGCCCTGCGGCTAGCCCTCCAAATGGAGTGTTTTATTCCACCCACTAAATAGGCTTAAAAAACGATAGAAGCTGGCTTGGGCGCTGGTTCGAAGGGGCTGAAATAAGACCGTTAGAATTCTCATTGCTGCCGCATGCGGTAAAAGCGATACGGATAATTCGCGGCAGCAGGGTCGAAGATTTTGAAAATATTTGTGGGCGCGACGTTGGTGCTGATGTTCGTCCAGGTTAAAAAATTCGTCGTGGCTTGCAGCACGTAATTGCTTCCCGGCACCCCGGAGAACTGAAGTTGAAATTGCCCGTTCGTCGAGAAACTCGCCGAACTGAAAATATTGGAGCCAATCACTTCAAAAGCAGCGCTGGTAACGGCGCTGTTCACCGCGCCTGGCGCAACCGCGATTGCCTGCACAATCGCGCTGCTCGTCAGCTTGATCGGACTGCTGTAAAGCAACGAGTTGGAATTGGGGGTGGTCCCGTCCAAAGTGTAATGGAGGCTCACTCCCGGCACGGCGACCGCAATCGTGACCGTCACCGCATTACTAAACACGCCTCCGTTGGGCGCAATGTTCGGCGCAGTCAGGAAAATTCCGGTGCCAAACACAGACAATGTGTTTTGCGCGCCGACATATACTTTCCCGCCTGCGACCGTCGGCACTGTCATTTTCACGGCGGGGCCCGGGTTATCGCGGAACAGATTCTCGCTGCTGTTATAAAGTTCCTGCGACAAATTGGTCGCGTTATACGCGCGCAAAATCGCCGGTCCGCCGCTGCTGAATCCATCCGCCTGGATGGCCCATACAATGGCGTTGCTCCTCCGATTCGCGGAAATAGATGGCGAAGCGCCCGGAAATCCAAAACTGATTGTGGACTGCGAGGCAGGTGTTGTGTTGATGGCTGCGTTGCTCACGCTGAACGCCTTCATCACGTCGCCGATGGCTTGATAAAAAACCAGATGATTAAAATACGCCGGCGAGCCAAAAACTGTTCCCACCGCATTTGGCAATTCCTGGACGATTTGGCTGTCGTTAGTTGAATTGTAGTGGCCCATGTTGTCGCGGTCCACGAGGTAAACAGTCCCTTCTTTTCCAGCGCCGACCATCAGATGCGGATGATTTGAATTGCCCGCCTCATCAGCCAAAAGCACAACCCCGCCTGAACCAAGGTCCGTATCATTTGCGGCGAGAGTGGCCTGATCATAGGGCGTGAAATAATCCGTGGGACGCAAACCGTTCGTGGTCGATAGCCGCACGAAACTGTCCGCATAATCGCCGCCATTGGTATCCTGGCTGAACGAGCCATTGGCCGTTGCGAAATAAAGATTCGTGTTCGCGTCCGCGCACAGCCCATCACCGCCCATCCAGATGGCGCCTTCGCCGGCATTAGGGCCGAAAACTTGAGTGGTGGCATTCGGCGTGGTGTTGAATACATAATTCGAGACCAAGTCCAGCGTGGATGCGTCGAAGCCCAGGACCCAGCCATGATACGGGTCGGTATCGGCATAACTCCCATAACCCACGTACAATTTTCCGCCTGCCAACGTCAGACCTGGGCGTTGCAATTGCTGCTCGGGATTGAATACAACCTCGCCATTGGAACTGCCCACTCCCGTGCCTGGAAAAGAAGCCGAGACCGCAACAGGGCTGAAAGGTCGCTCTTCGCCGGTGGTGATGTCCAGCGCATGGATATAATGGTTGTAAATCGTCGGCAACTCTTGAACGAACACATCGAGATAGAGTGTCCCAGAAACCGGATCGATCACTGGCGTGCCGGTGTTGCCCATTTCGGGCACCAAATCATGATAAGCGCCGTAGCGATTTCCGAAATTGGTGTTCGGCATGGTCGCGGACATTCCCAAATTTGTGGACCAAAGCAATCCACCTTGCGGACCTTGATTGCTGTCGGCGTCGAACGCGTAAACCGTGTCGTGTTCCGTGGCGACATACACCACGTTATGAACACCCTGGCCGGGAATATTGACATTAGTCATCACCAACGGCTGTGCGTAGATGGCGCCCTGAACGGGGTAGGAAAACAAGCGGCCAAAGCTGCCCGAATTCACATTGCTCGGCGTGAGAAGCGTTTCATTTGTGTTCGCGCCAGAACGGCTGTTGTCGTTGTGATATGTCAAGACTGCGGTGCGCGTTGGGACTGGATTCGACAATGCAGTGGTGAAGCTTTGCGGCGGCGAAGCCCACGCCATGCCTGCGATGTTGGAAGCAAGCACCGTGTAATAATAAGTTGTGTTCGGTGACAAACCGGGTGTGGTAATGGAAAAACCGCTCGACTGAGTTCCTA
>DASRBR010000686.1:0-3559 GCA_035653495.1 Verrucomicrobiia bacterium | reverse complement strand
GAATTGGCGCAAACCATCAAGCTGCGGCAACAGGGGGGATTGGTTGCCGCGCTGCCGATTGTCAAAGGCGGGCACGGCAGGGAATTGATGGATGAAATCCGACAGGTATTGGAGCAGATGGCGACTGTGGTGGAAGAACGGTTTGGAAATTCCATGGCCAACGCAACCATGATGATACGGGCGCGCACGATCACCGCGGCAGTGGTGTCGTTGCTGGATATTCTTTTTCTTTGGTGGGCGTATCAAAGATTGTCGGGCGAGATGGAAAGGAGCGAAAAGGCCACCGCAGAAGCGCTCCACAGAAAAGCTGAACTGGAAGACATGGTGACGGAATTGCAGCACATTTCTTACGCAATCACGCACGACATGCGCGCGCCGTTGCGGGCGATGAGCACTTTTGCGGAGTTCCTGATTGAAGACGTGAAGAATGCGGGCCAGGAGGCAAAGGATTATTGCCGGCGCATCATCGCAGCCGCCGCGCGGATGGACAAGTTGATCCAGGACGCGCTGTATTATACGAAGGCGGTTTCGCAGGAAATTCCGACGTCGCCGGTGGACCTCTCGAAGTTAATTCCCGAATTGATCGAGACTTATCCGAATTTGCAGAAGGAAAAGGCGGACGTTGTGGTGGAAGGCGAATTGGCCTGCGTGCTTGGGAACGAGGCGCTGTTGACGCAGTGCTTCTCGAACCTGCTGGGGAATGCGGTGAAGTTTGTCGCACCGGGTGTGCGCCCAAACGTGCGTATTTGGTCGGAAGAGAGGGAGGGGATGGCGAGGATCTGGATCCAGGACAACGGGATTGGCATTCCTGTATCAGCGCAAGGAAGGCTCTTCAAAATGTTCGAGCGTCTGACCCATAATCCGGAGGGAAGCGGAATTGGGCTGGCGCTGGTGCGAAAACTGGTCCAGCGCATGGGCGGCAAAGTCGGAGTGGAATCCAAAGCCGGCCAGGGAAGCCGGTTTTGGGTGGAACTGCGGGTGGCCGATTCCGGGCACTGAAAGGATGGAGTTTGATTTCCGGGTGGACGGCAACTTGCCGCCGTGTAGAAAAGTTTCTCGCATCGAATCCATGAACGCTCGTTGTGATATGCATGCGGTGGGGTGTTTAACGATTCCTTTCCCCTCACCCCGGCCCTCTCCCTTTGGGAGAGGGAGCGCCATTCCCAGTGCTGGTTGCAATCCGAAGCGGCTGGCTAATGCAAGCGCGGCAAAACGGTGCTCCCCTCTCCTTGGGGAGAGGGACAGGGTGAGGGGGACCGCGGCTTTAGCCAACCAATCACCTGTTCCGGCACACGGCCAATTCGCTCGTTTAGGTCGCAGTCCCAAGCACTTCTCATTTCGGATTTGGGCCGAGCACAATTTCTACAAAATCGTCGGGTCGCAACCATTTCGCAAAAGTGTTCCGCACATCATCAGCGGTCAGTTTTATGTACCGATGCGCTGCGCGTGTCGGTTCATCGAGCGGAAGATCAGAAGTTGAACGGGAAAGCCAGCCATTGGCGATCCGTTCGACGCTCGATTCGGCAAGCGTGTTTTCGCGCAGCAATAACAATTTGGCCTGTCGCAATTCCCCGGCAGAGACGTCATTCGTCCGCATCAAATTCAGGTTGTGCATCACGATGGCCCGCGCCTTGGCCACGTTCGGCGGATCGCAGGCATACTGCACGGAATAAACGGAACGCAACAAACCGGCTTGCAGTGATGAATCCACGAAATACACGAGACCGTTTTCCTGGCGCAAATCGTGATACAGGCGCGTGGCATAAAATGCGCCGCCAAGCACGTGGTTGCCCAGTTCGAACGCGTAAAAATCATCGTTGGTGCGCGTCAGCCCCATCGTCTGGGCGAGCGTGACCTTGTCCTGCACCCTGCTCGCGTCAGGAACCACGCTCGTTGAGGGCGAGTTAGGCGGGACGGCTGGCGGAACGGTCTTTGGTTTTGGCCCGGTGGCTGTCCACTTGCCAAAATATTTTGCGATGACAGCTTTCGCTTTTTCGGGCGTCACTTTGCCCATCACAACTATCGTGGTGAGATCAGGGCGAAACACATGTTCGTAATAGCGGTGCACGTCGGGCGTGCTCAATGCCTGGACGGTCTTTGGGGTGGCTTCGCGATGCGTCGGGTCGCCCTTGGGAAACAACGCCAGCTTCAAGGCGCGGCTTTCGCGGTAACCGGGGCTGAGCAATTCCCCGGCCACGGCTGCAGCAAGTTGCGGTTGAATGATGCGAAAGGCTTCTTCGGGCAACGCGGGGGAAAGTTGATTATCGGCGAGCAACTCTGCGCCGCGCTCAAAATCTTCTGAGAGGACCTGCATTGAAAAGCTTGTGCCTGCCGATTCCACCGCGCCGATTTGATCGAGCGCCTTCTGAAATGCGAGGCGATCCAGCGACTCGGTGCCGAAAGTGAAAAGCTGGTCCAACACCGAATCCACGCCTTCCTGTCCTTTTGGCGTCTGCATGTCCGGATTGCTCCTGACGCGCCCAAAAATGCTGACAGTATCGCTGATGTTCTCGGGTTGAATGATGAGCCGCAGCCCGTTTGAAAGCTTTATGTCTTCCGGCTTCAACATCGAACGCGGCACTTGCATGTGTTCCATCACCTTCTGCGCGCACGACGGCAATTTCTCATTGCTCGCCTGCTTGGGAGCAAACGATTCGACCCCGCCAAAACCTTTTGATGAAACCGCATTGCCCGAACTCTCAGGCGTGAGCACTGCCTGCAAGGCCTCATTGGTGTTCAAGTATTGTCGCGCCACGCGATTCACGTCGTCCACCGTGACCTGCTTGATGGCATTGATGTCATCCTCGATGGATTGCCGCCCTTCGATCGCCACGGCCTGCGACCACGCCATCGCCAAACCGGAAATGGAATTTTTTTGCAATTCAAAACGGGTCATCTCGCGGCGTTTGGCCGCTTCCACCAACTCGGTGGAAAAGTTATTCGTGGACTCGATCTGAATGATTTCACGCACCTGATCCAAAAGCGCTTTCGCGTCGCCTTCCGCCGGGAAGCCGGCCACAGCATAGCCCAGGCCCGCTCGTTGCAGGGTATCGTAGGAAAAATCAGCGAACAATGCCTTGCCTTCCGGCACGAGGCCGTAAAGCCTTCCCCGTTGGCTGGCCAGCACGTCTGCCATCACTTGCACGGCGGCATTGTCCCGGCTGTCCGTGCCCGGAAAACGAAACGCGATCGCAATCATCCCGTACGGCAGGTCGGTGTTCATCTTCAAAACATCCGGCTTCACTGCTTCGAAATGGAACTCCGGCCTTGGAGGTAATTCTTTGGCGGGAATGTCGCCGAACAATTTTTTAACTTCCTCCAATGCTGCCTTTGGCTGGACGTCGCCCGCGATCACCAGCACCGCATTGTTCGGCACATACCAGTCGTCATGAAATTGCTTCAACATCGCGCCGGTGGTCTTGTCGAAGGATGGGCGCGTTCCGAGGGCGTCAACCTCATAGGGAGTTCCTTTGAAGAGCGCTGCAAGCAATTTCGTGTAAAAATTGTATTCCGGGTTCGACAAATCCTGCGCAACTTCCTGCTCGATGGCGCCGCGCTC
>DASRBR010000685.1:0-2162 GCA_035653495.1 Verrucomicrobiia bacterium | reverse complement strand
CGCGCCGGCCGCTTCGTTGAAGCTGCACGAAGGCGCGGTGAAACTCGGTTGGAAATCGCTGGAAGTGCCGCGCTGGTTCAGTTACGCCAGCGGCACCAAGGAGGCTGCCAATGGCAAACGCCAGTCGATGACCGAAACGTTCATTCCGCGTTTTTTGAAAGCGGGCGGTCATCTGTTGCCGCGCACGCGCGCCGAAATCATCCGGCAGGACGGCGCGCGCTGGGTCATCAACGCGACTCACGCCACGAATGGTCCGATACGCATCAGCGCGGAAACGTTGTTTCTTTGCACAGGCGCGACGCAATCCCCTGCCCTGCTTCGCCGCAGTGGAATCAAGCAGAACATCGGCAACTCATTGCGATTGCATCCGACGGTCAAGGTGGTTGCGAAATTTCCGCAGCCGGTGAATTCGGAGACCATGGGCGTGCCAGTGCATCAGGTGAAGGAATTTGCGCCGCGATTCAGTTTCGGTTGTTCCATCAGTTCGCCGCCGTATCTCGCACTGGCGTTGCTGGACCATGCTGAACAGGCGCGGGCGGTCTCGCAAGACTGGCCGCACATGGCGACTTATTACTCAATGATCACCGGCGAAGGCCACGGCACGGTGCGCGCATTGCCGAAGATTCGCGATCCGCTCGTGCGTTATCATCTCACCGAATCGGACCGGCGCAATTTGGGCGAAGGCTTGCGCAAATTGTGCCTGGCGGTTTTTGAAAGCGGCGCGACGGCGCTTTATCCGTCCATCACGCATTCGCGGGTTTTTCGAAATCCGGATGAACTGAGCGCATTGCCCAACGCGCTGCCGACCGGACTCACCAGCCTGATGACCATCCATCTTTTTTCCTCATGTCCCATGGGCGAAGACATGGCCAAGTGCGCGACAAATTCCTTTGGCCGCGTGCACGGCTTTAAAAATCTTTACGTCAACGATGCGAGCCTGCTATGCACCGCCCCCGGCGTGAACCCGCAAGGCTCGGTCATGGCCATGGCGCGGCGGAACGTGATGCGGTTTTTGCGGGCGATCTAAATTTTGCATGGACGAGTTTAAAACCAACAAAGTCATCGTCACCGGCGCGCTCGGCTGGCTGGGCATCAGCCTCGTTCAATCATTGATACACGGAATCGCCGATCACGACGCCCTATGCAAACCGCGCGGGGATTTGCGGGTCCGTTGTCTGATTCTGCCGGGGCAGGACGCATCGCCATTGCGCAAGATTTCCGATCGCGTCGAAATCGTTACGGGCGATATCCGCAATCCGGTCGAATGCGCGCAACTTTGCCGCGATTGCGCCGGCGGAATTTTGTTTCACACGGCGGGGATGATCCATCCACAAAAAGTGGCCGAGTTTTATCAAATCAACGTCGAAGGAACGAAACAGTTGCTGGATGCGGCCATCGAAGCCGGCGTTCGCCGCGCGATCATTGTCTCTTCCAATTCGCCGTGCGGCTGCAATCCGCACAATGACCATTTGTTCGACGAAAATTCGCCGTATCATCCCTACATGAATTATGGCCGTTCCAAGATGCAGATGGAACTCGCGGTGAAGGAGCGGCAGCAACAGGGAAAAATCGAAACGGTCATCGTGCGTCCGCCCTGGTTTTACGGGCCGAACCAGCCACCGCGGCAAACGCTCTTTTTTCAAATGGTGCGCGACGGCAAAGCGCCGATTGTCGGCAGCGGCGAGAACCTGCGTTCGATGGGTTACATTGACAACCTGTGCCAGGGCTTGATGCTCGCCGCGCTCGTGGACAAGGCAAACGGCCAGGTTTATTGGATTGCCGACAAACGGCCTTACTCGATGAACGAAGTGATTGATACCATCGAACGTTTGCTTGAAACCGAGTTCGGCCAGAAATGCGCGCACAAACGGATGCGATTGCCGGGTTTTGCCAGTGAAATCGCATTGGTTGCGGATGCTTCGTTGCAGGCGCTAGGAATTTACCATCAAAAGATCCACGTGCTTTCGGAGATGAACAAGACCATCGCCTGTTCCGTGGCGCGCGCGGAAAAAGAATTGGGCTATCGCCCAACCGTCGCGTTGGAGGAAGGCATGCGCCGCTCCATGGCCTGGTGCCGCGACCAGGGAATCAAGATTTAGCAATATATCGGTAGGGGCTTCGCGCTGCGATGTCGGAGGACGGCGCAGCGCGCCGTCCCTACC
>DASRBR010000684.1:0-4927 GCA_035653495.1 Verrucomicrobiia bacterium | reverse complement strand
TCACAATAAATATTTGGCGTCGTATTTGACACCATTCTTTTCGAGAAGCTGTTTCAATTCATCCACAAAACTCAACTTGCGATGATGTTCTTCCTGGCCAATGATATATTTTCGAGCAGGGCCTAAATGCGTCGCGCTGACCGTGAATGCCGAATAACCATCCTGCCAGTTGAATTGAGGATCGTGGTTTTTGAGGATCCAAGCGGAGGACGCCTTCTTTAATTCGCGCAAAAACTCGGCGAGGCAATGCGTTGCGCGCAATCCGACCAGCAGATGCACATGATCTTCCACTCCACCGACAGCTTCGGCAATTTCTCCCATGCTGCGAACCGTTCCTGCCAAATATTCATGCAAGCGCGGGCGCCATTCAGCACGAATCAACGGGCGGCGCTCCTTCGTGCTGAAAACGATGTGATAGTGCAGGCTGAGAAATGTTGAGCCCATGATTTAGTGTAGCGCTTCTGGCACCCCTCCGGGGTGCTTTCCCTTAGCGCGCCGTTCTCCGGGGGTGTCGCTCCGCTGCGCTTCGCTCAACCCCCGGCTAATTTCTGGCTCCCCTCCGGGGAGCCATGCAGCGAATCTACTTTTGATCCAGAACGATTTTGGTCCTTTTGCAGGAAAGTCTTGATCAATCACGCCCTCCGGGAAATTTACCAATGCGCGCGCAATTCTCTTCATTTGCTTTTTCCAATTTATTTGGCTACGTCCGCCTGCTCAAAACCTCGCGCTCGTAGCGTTTGATTTCCGCGAGCCAATCCTCTCCCACTGGCACTCCCTGCTGTTCGCAATACGCATCCCAGACCGCGCCGAAGGGCAGCGTTTTGATTTCTTCCTGCAACGCAAGGCGCGAAGTGTGGTCTCCGGCATTTTCGAATTCGCGCAGGCGTTCGGTCGGCTCCAGCAGCGCGATGCACAGCGCCTTCAACATAGAACGCGTGCCGATGACCCATGCCGCCACGCGGTTGATGCTCGCGTCGAAATAATCCAAACCGATGTGCACGCGCGGTAGATACTTTCCGCGCACGAGTTCCTGCGCAATGGCTTCGAGTTCGTCGCTTAAGATAACCACGTGATCGCTGTCCCAGCGTACGCCGCGGCTGACGTGCAGCAAAATTCCGTCCAGCCACAACAAAACCGCCGAGAGCTTGTCGGAAACTGTTTCCGTCGGATGAAAATGGCCGGTGTCGAGGCAGAGCAATTTCCGGTTTTTGATCGCGTAGCCCAAATAAAATTCGTGCGAGCCCACCACGTAACTTTCCGAGCCGATGCCGAACAATTTCGATTCAACGGCGTCGCGATTGAATCGCGGATTGATGGTCTCGGCGAAAACAGCATCGAGCGATTGAACCAGCCGTTCGCGCGGTGCTTTGCGGTCAGCAGGCAAATCTTTGTAGCCATCGGGAATCCACAAGTTCGTCACGCACGGCATTCCCAGCGCCTTGCCGATGGCCGCACCGATGCGCCGACACGCGATTCCGTGCTCTATCCAAAATTTCCGGATGCCGCGGTCGCGATGCGACAGGGTGAACCCGCTGTCGGCCTTGGGATGCGAAAAAAATGTCGGATTGAAATCCATGCCGATGCCGTTCGACTTCGCCCACGCGATCCAATGCTTGAAATGCCCGGGCTCAAGTTCGTTTCGGTCCACTTTGCGGCCATTCGTTTCGGCGTAGGACGCGTGAAGATTGAGACGATGCTTGCCGGGAATCAATGAGAGCGCTTTTTCCAAATCAGAGCGCAATTCGTTGGGCGTGCGCGCCTTGCCCGGATAATTGCCCGTCACGGCAAGCCCGCCACCCAGGCCCATGCCGGAATTTTCAAAACCGCCGACGTCATCGCCCTGCCAGCAATGGAGCGAGATGGAAATCGCGGCCAGTTGCTTGAGCGCGCGCGTAGCATCCACGCCCAATTCGGCATAACGTTCCCTGGCCAGCGCAAAGCTGCGTTCCACATTTCGGGTCGTTTTCGACATAAGGAATCGGCACATTTGAACCGCCGCAGGAATCCGTGGCAATAATTTTTATGCCGGTTCATTCGCAGCGATACCCCTCATCAGTGTTCAGAAAGAACCAAACTTATTCAGCATGGGCAGGCGACTGGAAAGTCGCCTGAACCCGCAGGCTGGAAAGCCTGCGCCACGTAGCGCAGACATTCTTGTCTGCGGGTTGTGGGGACTTTCTAGTCCCCCCTCAGAACAGTGTTGAGATTCACCTGTCGCGAAGCGCGCAAAAAAATATTTTGTTCGGCGCAAACTTTGCGCAAGATAAGCGCCGGCCGGCAAAACCGCCTGTCGAATCAGAAGGAAATCAAAATGAATTATGGTCTGAACATCCGTCCAACCGGCGCGCTGGACTTTGTCGCGCTTGGCGCGTTGGTCTATCGGCTGGACACCGGCATCATCCCTTTCCGCAAGGCCACGCATTGTGACATCCACGTGAGCGGTGGCGAATTCAATGTCGCGGCGAACCTCTCGGATTGTTTTCGCATGCAAACGGCCATTGCCACCGCGATGGTGGATTATCCCATTGGCGACTTGATTGCCGAACGTGTGCGCGCGATGGGCGTTAAGCCATTCTACAGGCATTTCAAGCATGACGGCGTTCAAGGCCCTAACATGGCCACCGTTTACAGCGACCGAGGCAAGGGCGTGCGCGGGCCGGTCGTTTTCTACAACCGCTGCAATGAAGCCGGTGCGCAGCTCAAACCGGGTGATTTTGATTGGAAACAGCTTTTTGACGGCGGCGCGCGGTGGTTCCACAGCGGCGGCATTTTTGCAGCGCTTTCGCCGACGACACCGGAGCTGGTCATCGAAGCAATGCAAGCCGCCAAGGCTGCGGGCGCAGTGGTATCGTTCGATTTGAATTACCGCGCGAAACTTTGGAACATCTCGGGCGGGCACGAACGCGCCGTTGCCGTGCTGGACCGCATCGTGAAAAATGTGGACGTGCTGGTCGGCAACGAGGAAGACCTGCAACTTGGGCTCGGCATTCCCGGCCCGGAGATGCACACAAAATCAAAACTCGATCCCAGCGCGTTCATCGAAATGATTGGCAGCGTGGTGAAGAAACATCCGCAGATAAAAATCCTCGCCACGACCTTGCGCGAAGTCCACACCACCAACCGGCACAGTTGGAGCGCAGTCGCGTGGGTGGATGGAAAAACGCACCAGGCACCCACGTGCGAACTCGATGTGTATGACCGCGTCGGCGGCGGCGACGGTTTTGCAGCCGGATTTTTTTATGGTTTGCTCAAGGGCGAATCCGCCGAGAACGCGGTGAAACTTGGCTGGGCGCACGGCGCATTGCTCACGACTTTTCCCGGAGATACGACAATGGCAACGCTGGAACAAGTGCAGGCGTTCGCAAAAGGAGGCTCAGCGCGAATCCAGCGTTGAAAATAATATCGTGCTGCATTTCCAACCTGTGCCTCCAGACGCACACTTGCTTTTTATCTGCATTCTGGTATCACAACTCCATCGAGACCGAAGGAATCACCAATGAAACCCAAAACGAATTGCACTTGGCGTGTCTTTGCGCGCCTTTTATTTTCTATATCCATAATATCCATCTGCAGCGATGGTTTTGCGGGCGAAGGCGCGGTGGACACGACGTTCAATGTGGTGGCCAACAACCCTGTTTACTCCACGCTGGTGCAGCCGAATGGAAGGATTC
The DNA here is from genome assembly GCA_035653495.1 of Verrucomicrobiia bacterium. Lineage (GTDB taxonomy): Bacteria > Verrucomicrobiota > Verrucomicrobiia > Limisphaerales > Pedosphaeraceae > DATAUW01. The sequence continues at coordinate 1,256 of DASRBR010000684.1, read as the reverse complement.
TGATTGGTGGCGCATTCAACACCATTAATGGCGTGCAACGATACGGCTTTGCCCGGCTTTTTCCCGACGGCTCGCTCGACACGAGCATCAGCAATGTTATCAGCGGCGGCGGAACGGTTTATGCCATGCTGGTGCAACCCGATGGCAAGTTTGTGCTGGCAGGAAATTTCCAAGTTTTCGGTCAGACGACGACACATTTTGACATTGTGCGCCTGAATGTGGATGGCAGCGTTGATGGCACGTTCACCAACTCTGTCCCCAGCGGGCAATCCATTTTCGCAGTCGCACTACAGACAGATGGAAAAATCCTGATAGGCGGGACGATGCAACAGGTTGGAGGCACAAACCATAATCTAATCGCGCGTTTGAACACCGATGGCACGGTGGACAATTCCTTCAATGCCGGAACCATTTCCGGCAATATGGTCAATGCCATTGCCGTCCAGAATGACGGCAACATCCTCATGGGCGGATCATTCAGTCAGTTCGTAACTTACGGATTGACGCGCCTAAACATCGCCCGGCTGACCACCAACGGCACGCCTGATATCTCATACACTGGCAGCGCAAGCTCAACCGCGCAATCAGTCTTTCTGGAACCCAGCGGCAAAAGCGTCTGGGCCGGCGCTTTCACTTCGTTGGACAACTTCTCCCGGTCACGCGTGGGCCGGTTGAACACAGACGGTTCGTTGGATGGGACGTTCGGTGCCATTCAAGGCCAGGGAGCGGCCGGAACTTTGTATGATGTTGTGGAGGACACCAATGCTAATATTTACGTAGGCGGCCAGTTTTCTACGTACAACGGTCTTCCGCGCATCGGGGTCGCGCGGCTCTTCTCGGACGGGACCATGGACACCAATTTCAACATCACCACCAATTTTCCTCCTGTGCCCCTCGTCCGCTGCGTGGCTTTGCAACCTGATGGCAAGGTGATTGTCGGCGGTTCATTCACCACTTGGACTGGATTCGGGCGCACGAACCTCGTCCGGCTTTACGGAAACAATTACCCGGCGGAAATTGTCACCCAACCGCGCAGCACCAATGTGGCGGTTGGCGCGAATGTCACCTTCAGCGTGGATGTGAGCAATCCTACGCCGGTCGATTATCAATGGTTCTACAACGGCTCGGCCATCCCCGGCGCGACGGATAACGAATATTCCGTCTTCAACGCGCAACTCGATGACTCTGGCACGTTCAGCGTTTTCGTGAACTCAAGCCTTGGCGGAACGATGAGTTCCAACGCGGTGTTGCAAGTT
>DASRBR010000683.1:0-4061 GCA_035653495.1 Verrucomicrobiia bacterium | reverse complement strand
AGCCGATGGACAGACAATGTCGCTGCTTTTAGAGTAAAAAAGAAAATTGGTGTTATAGGGGTTTCCGATATAAACCGTGCCCATCTGGCCGTTCATGGAATAACTTCGCAATCGCGGACCTTCCGTGGCAGGCGTGGTGTCGCACGGGCATTTGTAAACGCCAATTTGCCCGCTCATGTAGGGCGCCATGATGGTTTGTTCGTAAAGCACGACGTTGGTGTTGACGTCTTGGGAGCCCGGCCCGATTGGACTCCATGTCATATTCCCCGAGGGACACCATGTGTCCGCGGCGATTGCGCCTCCGGGTGCATTGGGAATCAAATAATCATTGTTGTCATGTTTGTACATTTGAGCGCCCAGCTCGAGTTGCTTGAGGTTGCTGATGCATTTTGCGCAATTGGCCTTGAGTTTGGCCTTGGCAAGCGCCGGCAACAACAAACCGGCGAGGATGGCAATGATGGCGATGACCACCAGCAATTCAATCAATGTGAAGGCTTGCGGCAGGCTCGTCGTAGCATAGAAGAATTTGGAGCGTGAAATCCTGAAGCCTTTCATAAACTTCCGAATCAGAATCATTCTGCTTGCCAGGCCGGTTTTCCGTGTGGCGAAACGGAGCGGCGGTATCATCAATGCCGCTCCGTTTTTTCCACGTTTGTTGCGCTCTATTCTGAGCGAGATGTTTTTGGCCGTGCGGTTGGTTAATGGCTGCTGATGACTCCTACCTTTGCGACGGCAACGGTGGTATTCGTGTTCGGTCCCGGGGGAGACCAGACGCGCCAGTAATTATCCGAAACATTGGCGCCGTAAAGGTTGCCGACGTTGTCGAACGCGATGCCGGAATAGTAAATGTCGGTGTTATCAATGCCCGATAAGGTGTTGGTCACCGGGCCGGAACCGGTGATGGTGACCGCCGAACCCATCACGCTCGTTCCTGCGGTGGACGGGCAGGTGACCTGATAAAATCCGGTCGGGCCGCTGATGGTGGTTGTAGCTTGAAAAACGCCGTTGCTGCCGGTGAAGGTCGCGGTCACGGGCGAATATGTGCCGTTCACCGTGCTTGAGCCGATCAAGTATAATTGCGAAGCAACGGGCGCGTATGGACTCGATGACACACAGTTTATGGTGAGCGTCGTGCCGCTCAACGATGCGCCCGTGAGGGCGATTGTTGGATTCAAAGGAACCAACAAGTCAATGCCTGAACCATCATGCGCCCTGGCCAGTAAAGTGGGATTTGTTTTGGAATTGAGGACAACGTCGAACACATTCGCGTCACTGGGCGAACTGGAGCCTCCGCCTTCGGTCCAAAGAGCTCCACCGGTCAACGAATAATTGAATCCGCCCCCTTGAGCTCCTCCCTGGTCTCCGGGAGGGAGGACGCCGCCATTCCAACTGGTCCAACCGGCGGTTCTTGGGGCCGGGTCGCCGCCATTGCTGCGGCTTTCGCCAACAAAAATGTCCAAATTATTATCAACAGCAACACCATCCGACCTCAACGGAAGTGAATCTGCTCCGGAGCCGACACTCACAACTTGTTGCCCGTAGGTATCTGTCGGATCAACCGTCATGCTGCCTGGCGTGCCGACCAAATGCCACATCCACACTCCCGCACATGGATAGTCCCAGTCGTTCATGAACACCGCAGCCTGACCGCCAGTGTAAATTCCGTTGGTGCCGGTGTACGAACTCGCAGTGCCGGTATTAAGGATGTCGAACTGTATCCAGCCGTAAGTCGTCTGGTTGACTTGGCCATCAGCAGGAGAGTTGGCATAATTAGGGCCGACCAAGTAGCTGGGAAAATCCACGGTTGGGCAGTTTTGAGAGCAAATGATGACCTGGTTCGTTGATGCCTGCATGTCACAGGCGGCGATTGCGCCGCCGTCCGAGTTGTCCATCCAATAGATGCGATCATCTTCGCCGATTCGAATAGTCGAAGGATTTCTCCATTGGAAAAAGCCGGCGCGAGTGGTTGCAGGCATTTGCCCGCTGGCCGTCACGTCGGCGTCGTTTGTCGTATATCCCGCGTCGCCAAACGCGCCTTCGTCAGCGGCAGAACCGTCCGCGTTGAACTTATAAAAGCCGCAATTCTGCGTGACTCCATGCTGCGTTGCCTGAATGCCGCAACCCAGCACGACGCGCCCATAATAAGGGCTGTTGGCATTTTTATCCACGGCCATGCCCAGCGGAAAGACGGCGGTGTAATTTGGCGTGAGCGGGGATATTTGCTGCCAGGTTGGGTAACCCGTGGACGCGGCGGTGATGCTCACGGAATAGATGCCCGAGGAAGTTGGCGTCCATGAGACGGTGTTCAGGCCCATGGTGGTCGTCCCGGCAAATGAAGCTACGACAGCGTTTCCGTTGAGGATTTTGACAGTCACGCCTCCGGTCGCGTTGTCATTGAGATGATAGGTGATGGTTACGGGAGAGCCCACGGAAACATTGGCCGTTCCGGTCAGCGCGCCATTGATCTGGATGTCAGTGGCATAAACGTTGGCTCGCGCTGTCGTGCCGAAGGAAAGGATTCCTGCCGCCAGGGCAAGCCCGACGAGGAATGCAACTCGATGATTTTTGTGGGGGTTCATAGGTTACTTGCGGTTAGTTGTTGTTTATTGAGCCTCAAAATTCAAAAGAGGGCTGGTTTTCCCAAACCCAACACACCACGCGCAAAACCAGCCCTCAGGCGCAGTAAATACGGGGACAATGGTGGCAGATTTTTCGAAGAGACAACAATCGCTCATTAGGCTTAGATTTTTCGGTGAAAACGATGAAAATGCCCGTTGTATCCCTCATTTGGGGTAGAACGGGTTCAGTAAAACTGTAGCCGCCGACGTGAGAAGGCGGATTTTGTTTTACTGTTTCGCGTTACCTGGGCGGCTGCAAGAATTACAATTCCCGTTCGTCAACGCCCAAGGAATTTCATCACGGCTTCTGTGCGCGAATTGACGTGAAGCTTTTCGTAGATGTTGCGCAGATGCGTGCGAACGGTGTCGAATCCAATGCCCAGCAGGTCGGCGATTTCCTTGTTCTGGTAGCCGCGGGCCAGATGCTGCAGAATGTCAACCTCGCGGTGGGTAAGGTTATCAGTCGGGCTGGCCGGCCCTAGTTGATGAAAATATTTCACGACGAGCCGCGCGATTTGGCTGGACATGACGGAGTTGCCCGCGTGGATGTCCGCGATGGCTTCGAGCAGTTTGGCCGGCGGTGTGCGTTTGAGCAGATAACCATGGGCGCCCGCGCGCAAGGATTTGAACAATTGCTCCTCGTCCTCATAGACGGTGTACATCAGGATTTTCACTGCGGGCAAACGACTCTTGATCTCCTGGATGCATTCGATCCCGGAAGTGCGCGGAAGATTGATGTCGAGCAAAACGACATTGGGCTTGGAGGCGGCGATTTCGCGCAAAACCTCCTCGGCGCTGGGATGCGCGCTGGCGCAAACAAAACCTTCACTGCCTTCAATCAACGCCTGCAGGCTGTTGCGAATGCGACTATCATCATCAACAATCGAAACGCGGATGGGTTCGGGTTTGCTCATGTGCGCAATTAACAATTCGAGGCTTTCAGATTACGCGGCATGCTGATTTTGACCATAGGCAGAATGAGTGAGTCCGGCATAAGGCAATTCAAGATTTAAAATGCAGTCTCAGATGAATGGTCGTCCCCGCGCCCGGCTCGGTGATCAAAACAAATTCACCGCCAATCTCCTCCATCCGCCTTTTCATGTTTTCAAGTCCGTTGCCAAAATGGCGCAGCGAATCCGTCGAAAAACCTTTGCCGTTGTCCTCGACTGAAATTTTCAATTCGGAATTTTCCTGTTTCAGCCTCAGCCAGACTTCTGTGGCTCCGGCGTGGCGCGCGGCGTTGTTGAGCGCCTCCTTGACCGTGAGGAACAAATGATGGCGGGTTTCTGCGCTTAAGTTTTGTTCAGGCAGGTCGTCAGGAGTGTCAAAACGGCAGCGCAAGGAGGTGGTGGAAAAATGCTTTTCCGCGTATTGAAAAAGATAGCCGGCGAATCGCGCCAAATTGTCATTGCGCGGATTGATTGCCCAGACAATTTCGTCCAT
>DASRBR010000682.1:0-5785 GCA_035653495.1 Verrucomicrobiia bacterium | reverse complement strand
CATCTCCATCGGCAAGAAATACACCAACCGCGGCCTTGCGTTCCTCGACATCATCCAGGAAGGCAACATGGGCTTGATGAAAGGCGTCGAGAAATTCGAATACCGCCGCGGCTACAAATTCTCCACCTACGCCACCTGGTGGATCCGCCAGGCCATCACCCGCGCCATCGCCGACCAGGCACGCACCATCCGCATCCCGGTCCACATGATCGAGATCATCGGCAAACTCATGCGCGCCCAGAAACAATTGCTCCAGGAATTCGGCCGCGAAGCCACTCCGGAGGAAATTGCCGACGAAATGCAGCTCTCCGTCGAGCGCGTCAAGGCCATCCTCAAGATGGCCCAGCAACCCATCTCCATGCAGGCCACCGTCGGCGACAGCGACGACGCCTGCTTCGGCGATTTCATCGAGGACAAGGCCGCCGAGAACCCCTCCGACATGACCAGCTATAGTTTGTTGAAAGACAAGCTCAGCGACGTCCTCGGCACCCTCACCGAACGCGAACGCCGCATCGTTGAACTCCGCTTCGGCCTCATCGACGGCTATGCGCGCACCCTGGAAGAAGTCGGCAAGCAATACAAGGTCACCCGGGAACGCATCCGCCAGATCGAAGCCAAAGCGCTCCGCAAACTCCGTCATCCGACGCGCGTTCGCCATCTCAAAGGCTTCCTCGAAGTCGCAGAAGCGGCGTAGGTTCGTTAAGGTTAAAAGGTTAAAAGGTTACATGGTTACAACGGTAGGCCGGTGCTGCCGCGCCACCGAAAAAAAGGAAAATTCAATCCCGGTGAAACTCTTGGCCTTCTGCTAAGACTTCACCGGGATTCTTTTTCTGGATTCGTCGCGCGACGACCGCGAAAGCTGCGAAGTCTTCCAGCGAGGGCAAAGACCACTTACGCGGGTGGGGACGCGCTGCCGCGCGTCCGTTCCATATTGTACTTAGGAGCCGAGGTGAGGAATAAACTGCGAGAATAAGGCTTTAACCCAAGCATTCAACGGGTTATTATTCAGAGCCTCACGTCGGCTCCTACGAATTGTTGATGGCTCGCCTGTTGTAACGCCGAACGTTTCAACCTCGTAACCACTTCCTCTTCTGCCACCGGCACCCTCCACTCTTGGTGCTTTTGGTGCCTTGGTGTTAATCAATGTCTCTTCTGCGGAAGCCGCCGGCGGCCAGGATGATGAGGCAGATCAACAGCACCAGGCCGATGCCGCCGCCGCCGTAAGCCGGCCCTCCCCAATAAAAACCGCCGCCACCAAACAACAGGAGTAACACGAGTATTAGTAGTAATAGACCCATGCAGAAACGTAGCACGGGTTCGTCTCTTCCGTTCAATTCCGCGCATGGAGACAATCCCAACCAGCAGGGGGAGTTTCAACCCCAGGGACCAGTTTAAGGTTTAAAAGTTTCGAGTTGTAACGATTTAACATTTTAACTTTGTAACCACTTTTCAGTGGTATTCAATCCGCACGATGTCCCACACATGTTCGCCGGCGGGGATGCGAAAGCGGATTTGCTGGCCTACGCGACTCTTGAGCAATGCCCGCGCGATGGGCGATGTCCAACTCACCCAATTGCGGTCGAGGTCGGCTTCTTCCCGGCCCACGATGCGATAACGCGATTCAACGCCATGGGCGTCGCGCACGGTTACGCTTGCGCCGAACAACACCTGCTCCCACGGTTGCGCCGGGACGGGCACGACTTCCGCGGTCCCAAGGACCTCTTGCAACTGCGAGATGCGTTGTTTGGCCGGCGGCGACTCGCGTTCCGGCGATTCGCTGAGTTGTTTCAATTCATCGCCCAAGCGTTGCGCGCCGTCCGGCGTGAGATAATCCTTCTGGCCGGATTGGATGGGACGCGTCAGCGGTTTTTCCGGCAAATCATCCGATTCGCGTGTGAAAGCCTTGCTCATGGGAAAAGGTTAAAGTGTCGAGTTGCAGGTTTAAAGTTGTTTGCACGAGCCGGGGACGGTTCCGGGTTCCGGGTTCTGTGTTGAAGATTTGCCATCCTCAAACCTCTATCCTTGCTTGATCTCGGAGTCGGACGCGCGGCAGGTCTTAGCAGACTGCCAATGTCCCTACCAAATTGGGTGCAGGCATTGCCTGCCTGAAAACTTACGTTTTCAGCTACGAAAAGGAAACCACGTCGTTCAATGCGTTGACACCGGTTTTGCAGCAGCTATAGTGGTTTGCTCGATATGAACCCGAATCCCCATGTGGCTGTGGTCGGTGCGACGGGCGCCGTTGGCATCGAAATGATCAAAACGCTGGAGAAACGCCAGTTTCCGGTGGGCAAGCTGACGTTGCTCGCCTCGGCGCGCTCGGCGGGCAAGAAGCTGAACTTTCGCGGCCACGACATCACCGTCGGTGAACTGACGCGGGATTCGTTCAAGGGCATCGACATCGCATTGTTCAGCGCGGGCGGCAGCATCTCAAGGGAATATGCGCCTATCGCGGCCAAGACCGGTTGCGTGGCGATTGATAATTCGAGCGCGTTCCGGATGGACGCTTCGGTGCCGCTGGTGATTCCTGAAATCAACGCCGCCGATGTGAAGGAGCACAAGGGCATCATCGCCAATCCGAATTGCACGACGGCCATCACGTTGATGGCGCTGTATCCGTTGCACCAGGCGTTCGGCGTGAAGCGGGTTTTTGCATCGAGTTACCAGGCGGTTTCGGGCACGGGCGCGAAAGCCATCGGCGAATTGGAACGGCAGGTGGAACAAATCGTTTCCGGCAAGCCGGTGACGCGCGAAGTTTATCCGCACCAGATCGCCTTCAACGTTTTGCCGCACGTCGATTCATTTCTGCCGAGCGGTTACACGAAGGAAGAGATGAAGATGGAAAACGAGGGCCGCAAGATCATGCATCATCCGACCTTCCGCGCAAGTGTCACCTGCGTGCGTGTGCCGGTTTACCGGGCGCATTCGGTCGCGGTGAGCGCTGAGTTCGAAAAACCGGTGAGCGTGGAAGCTGCACGACAAGTCTTCAGCCGCGCGCCGGGTCTGGACCTTGTGGACGCGCCGGAAAAGGCCGAATATCCGCTGCCGCTTTATGCGGCCGAGAGATACAATTGCCAGGTCGGCCGCATCCGCAAAGATTGCGCGCTGGACAACGGCCTTTGCTTCTGGGTCGCCGGCGATCAACTCCTCAAGGGCGCGGCGCTCAACGCCGTGCAAATCGCGGAAGAGTTGATGAAGTGATGGAGGGTTTTGGGATTTCGATGAGTGGTCCGGCGTAAGGAAGAACTTACGCCGGACAAAAAGTAAAATCTCTATTTGCCTAGCGACCCAAACACTTGGTCTATGTTGACTGTGACACCGATGTTCAAATTCCATTCAGCCGGCGGTTTCGGAGTAAAGTAGACGTTAAATCCTCCCTGAAGGCTTAACCAAGTGTTTAAAGGATAAACCACAGTTGTCCCGACGGAAGGCACCCATGTCAAATTAAATTTGGGTTCTTGCAAGCTATTGAGATTGACTATATCCGTTCCGGAAATAAGGGATGGCACACCAATCAGGGCATAACCAGCACGCCCAATCCAATAGCCTTGGTAATTGGTTGATCCAAAACCTGGCGCGCGGAACGAAGCCTGTCCTCCCAAGCCGGCAAAGAAATCTGAGTGCATATCGAGATGTTGTTTGTCAGTGGCAAATCCGCCGGCAATGTCAATGGTTAGTTGTCCTTTCCATGAATCATTCACGCCTGCAACTTGCCCAAAAGGAAACCCCAGCGAAGTATCGCCATAAATGTCACTTCCTCCGGCTACAGTGGAAACATTGAAGTTGGTGGGCGAACCGTTTCCTCGAAATGTATAGCCGACCCGGGCATCTATGTCCGGGAATCTGCCAAGCGGCGAGAAAAAGTGGGGTATGCCGTTAGTATCCGTGGAAGTTCCCGTAAAGAGACCGCCAAGGCATTTAAATGGAAAGATGAGATCAGAACTTCCCGCAGGTCTGATGACGTAACGGTTGTTGAGTTCGAATTCAATATATCCATCCGTGGAGGTGCCTGCCGGCCCCAAACGTCCCGTGTTATTTGAAACGTTTATGGAGTAGGGGGTTGACATCCTGGCGCCTGTCCAAAGGCTTATTTGCCAAGGGCTCCCGCTCTGATTGGCCTTTCGCCTGATAACCGCCTCGTCGGCGGCGACATCCGAAAACGCCTGACCTTGTGCAAGGAGACCCATTAATTTGAAGCGTTTTGCCAAAACAACTAAATGGGGTTGAAGGTCTGTCAGATCCGGTTTAGCGAGATTTGCGAGATCGGAGTTAATAATGATACTGGCAAGGGAAGCGGTCCTGAAAAGATTGGTCGTCAGTTCAGTTGCCCAGCCTGCAGTAGGTGCTGCTATGCCGGGAGGAGCCACCGCTGGACCGGCTGCAAGGCTGGTATCGAGAGTGGTTCTAAAATTGTTAACATTGACCGTGAAAGTCGCAACTCCCGCTCCGGCATCGTGCAAGGCGTTCTCCAAATCGCCGGCGGTACCGAGGATGGATAGCTGGCTTGCCAACGTCAGCATCGCTTGTCCGGGGATTTTCATGTCGTGCTGCGCAAAAGAATCAGGCGCGATACGATTCAGTTGGGTTTGAAGGTTTTGTAAATCAGTCTTCAGTGTTGTCAAATCTGTTTGGAACTGCGCATCAATCGCCATGGCAGGAACAGCTACGATCAAAAACAAAGCAGCCGCGGCACGTATGATATATTTCATTGTGGTCCTTTTATTAAAGAGTCATTAGGTTTCTAAACTGGTTGAGACGAATATTGATTGAAACGCCGGGTGAACTATCATCCTTAAAAGCCTAATAGAAACGATGCACCCAGATTGTTCTACCCATGTCATCGATGTTTCACAACGACGTGAGTGGGTAAAACAATGCGCAAGAGGGTAGTCATGAATTTCCTCAAGACAAGATAAAAGTTTATTCAAAGGAAAAGATATAGTTCGTAACATCGCGCGCTTCACCCTGTATAACGAATGGTAAATACGTCCTACGACTTTGCAGGTCGAAGTCGTCAACTTTATACGTGCTTCTGCAAGACGATCAAACAGCGCGCTGAGAACACTCTTGGAAAGAGAGATAGAAAATTGTCCGCCCATTGCATTGGTCGCAAAGCAAAACCGGGATAGAAAGCGGGTTTGCTGTAGCCGCCGCTCAATAAATAACTAAAGCTGCTGAATGCTTCGCGGTGGGCAACAGTCCAGCCCTGGCTTTCGGGCCAGTTAGGGATTTCGCGGCGGAAGAAAAGCCGCGTGGCGTTGCCTTGCGCCGCATAGTAATCGCGCGGACGCGGAAGTGTGTCGGCGAGATTGATTGGTTTGTTGCTGCCGATCGGCTCATGATGCAACAGGCCGTAAACCGGCAGGCTGGCCCAACTGATATAGGGCTCGAACAAAATGATTCGGCCGTGTTGCGTCAAAACACGGCGCGCTTCGCGCAAAAAAGCGTTTGGCGCACGCAGATGATGGAAAACATCGAACAGCACCAGATGTGAAAGTGTGGCATCGGCAAAGGGCAAGTCGTAGCCGTCGCAAACTACATCGAGCCATGGATTGGGGAAGAGGTCGGTGGTGATGGCCTGGGGCAGATGCGATTTTAAATTGCCGATGCCGGAGCCGATTTCCACAATGCGCCCGGGAATTTGGGTGTCAATCTGCGCGATGATGCGTTGATAAAATCCGGCGTAGATTTTTTGCAGGAGCGGCTTGGATTTCCACGCGCGCAGGTTTTTTTGGATCTCCGACTGATGTTGCTCGAGCGGGGTCATTTCAAGAATTTCATCCGG
>DASRBR010000681.1:0-9989 GCA_035653495.1 Verrucomicrobiia bacterium | reverse complement strand
GCAGACGTCCGTATTCGTATTGGTGTTGGTATTGGAATTAGGCGAGCAATCCACCTTGAGTACCTTGAATTCGTTGTTGAACCGGTAATCGCCCCGGAATGCCGAGGCATTGCGCCGGGCCAGGGCCGTGTATTGCGACAGGAATTGAAAAGCTTCGGGATATAGCGCACGGACGCCGGCGGCACGGGACGCGATTTCGGTGAGCAATTCCGTCATTTTCTCCGGCGGGCCGTTCTCAGCCTGCAATTTGGAAAGCCGCTCTCTGAAGGTGGCATTGAGTTCCTTCAGTTGTTTGTCTTCGCAGACCAGCGCAAGCTCCACCGCTCCGCGCGGCAGGCCGCGCTCACGCTCAAATTCGCCGCGCTTCTCGGCGGAATACCCATGGGTGGTGATGAGCTTCATGCGTTCCTCGTGCGACCGGAGCGAACGCAGGTAATCATCAATGAGGAAGACGTTGTAGCCCTGCGGCTCAACGGGCATTTCGAATCGCTGTTTCATATTTTCTTGCCAAGTGGTTTTCTGGACACGAGGCGCATTTCGTCCTGCAGCGCCTGTTGAACGGTTTTGTTAGTCACGACAGTTTTTCCTGCGGGCAACATCGGTGCTTCATGGGCGATGGTGGGAAGATCGAAGCTCACGTACTGCATGGTGGTCATGATATGGCCGGCGCCGGTTTGTTGATCAAGCCCCAGCAACTGGCCCTGGTTGTTGGAACGGATGCTCAGGTAAATGTCCGTGCTGGGCAGGTCGCCAAGCTTGAGCGTCTGCGAATTCAACACCAGCGTGGCGACTTCCAGGTCCGCGCTGGCTTCAGCATAGGAATTTTTCGCAACCTTCAAAAGCGCCTTGAAACCGGAAGCGCCCGCCAGCGCCGGCACTGCGGCCATCGCCTGGTTCAAGTCCTGTTGCACCAACTGGTCGGTATCCGGAAAATAAACAAGAAATTTTCCGTCTTTCTTCACGCCGACAAATCCAATGGCCTGCGGAAGGAAAAGTTGCGCGCTCAATGCCGTCACTTTCCCGGCGGTTGCATTCGTATAGGCGAACACATCCATTTTCCCCATGATGGTGCCGTTTGGAAATGCGGTCACCGCAGCCACGTGATAGTTGGGATGTTCCGCCACCCATTTGTCCACCTTGGCCAAAACAGATTCTGCGGAAATCGGCGTTCCCGGCGCAGCGGGCGCGGGACCCGAATTCGTCATCGCGACAACGGCAGGAACGCGTTGCTGTACGATGACGTGGTTCGTTGCAACTGACTTTTGCGAGTCCTTTTGCTGATGACTCGTCACCCATTCATAACTGAGAACGGCAATGATCCCTAAAACGCTAAGCGTCAAAAGGATACGAATGAACTGTGAACCGCTCGTTTTTTTCGAGTCAGCAGATGGCATAGTTGGTCCAGACGATTGGGGTGACAACAACTATTGTTTGCTTTTTATCTCGAAATTAAGGCCTGTTGTCAATTGTTATATCTCACAAAATATTCTTCATCAGCGCATTTGCCGCGTGGGATTCAGTTGCTAAAAATTCCTTTTATGGCACTCTAACTCCTGACTGGAAATCAATTTATGAACAAACCGAAAATCATTGCTTATTTGAAGCCCACCTGTGGCTGGAGCCAGGGTGTTCGCGCCATCATGCGCAAATACGACCTTCCCTTCGAAGACCGCGACATCATCAACGACCCTGCCCAACGCCAGGAAATGATTGAGAAAAGCGGCCAGATGCTCAGCCCCTGCGTTGAGATCAATGGCAAGATGCTGGCCGATATCAGCGGTGAAGAAGTCGAGGCATACATGCTGGCCAATGGTTTGGTCACGTCGAACGAACGCCAGGCCGACGCGCCGACCAACCAGCCTTGCGCGCATGAAATGCCGCAGGCCTCGCCATTGTCATTCCAGCAACGCCGCTGATCGGCTGCCGATTCTTCAAATGCGAAGGCGTATTGCCTTCGCATTTTTGTTTTAATCCCAGGCGGGATTGCCGCTGACAATAGCTTGATACTTCGTGGGCAGTAGAACATTTTTTTCAGATGCGAATCGTCACCTCAGTCTCAGCCATGCAACGGCTGGCCAAACGTTGGCAACATGAAGGGACCCGCGTCGGTTTTGTGCCGACGATGGGTTACCTGCACGAAGGCCATTTGAGTCTTGTTCGCGAGGCGCGGCGCATCGTGGGTCGCCGAGGCATGGTAGTGATGAGCATTTATGTGAATCCGACCCAGTTCGCGCCGACAGAGGATTTGTCGCGTTATCCCCGTGATTTTGTGCGCGACAAAAAGTTGTGCCGTGGCGCCGGCGTGGATGTGATTTTCGCGCCGGACGATACCGAAATGTACGCAAACGAAGCCGCGGGTTCGCACAGCACTTATATTGTGGAGGAAAAGCTTTCGCGCGGGATGGAAGGCGCGTCGCGTCCAACGCATTTTCGCGGCGTGACGACAGTTGTGGCCAAGCTTTTCAACATCGTCCTGCCGGAAGTCGCGGTATTCGGCGCAAAAGATTTTCAGCAGGCGGCCATCGTCAAACGCATGGTGCGCGATTTGAATTTTCCCGTCAAAATCGTCGTTGCGCCCACGCATCGCGAGCCGGACGGCGTGGCGATGAGTTCGCGCAATAAATATCTTTCACCTGCGCAACGCGAGCAGGCGACGGTCTTGTTCGAAGCGCTGCAGCTCGCAAAGAAATTGGCGAAGGGCAGGGGAGTGGATGCTTCAGAATTGAAGGAGCATGTGGCGAAATTCATCGCACAACGTCCCGAAGCGCGGCTGGATTACGTCGAATTTTTTGATCCTGAAACTTTGGAGCCGGTTGCAAAAGTAAAACGCGGCGCCCGCATGGCATTGGCAGTGTTCTTCGGAAAAACGAGATTGATCGATAATGCGCGGTTGTGATCCGGATCCTTCTTGCGTCAATCAGGAAAAATCAGTGGAATGACATGCCGTCCGTGCCTGCGATAAATTTTGAAATCGGCATCAAGCGTAAAAACCCGCGCCTGGTCATGTTCCTCGGACATTCGCACAAGACATGCATCGGCGAAATCCATCGGGACGCCGGCATAACGCTTCATCAGCAGCGCGACGGCTTCTGCTTCCCGAGCCAATTGAAATGGAACCTGAATTATGTCATCGCGCACTAAATCGAGGATCGGCCCTGCATCGCCGCCTCTTGATGTGATTAGATAGATGGCTTCTGCCAGCGCCGCTTCGCACGAGATCAGGGGCGGTTGGAACGAATCAAATCGCCGCACACACCATTCGTGACGGGATTCGTTCTCGCTAAAGTAGGCCACAAGGGGGCCCGCATCGAGAATCACCCTTTCCAATCGCCGAATCCTTTCAGATATTTTTTATTAGTGGCAAGGTCCGACGGCGCATTTTTCAAACTCCCACATGCTGCTGCCATCAAATCATGGCAAGATGGCGCGCGCTTTTTTCGAAACGACTCCTTTAAAGCGTTGCGTGTAACGGCCGATTTGCTCAGACCGAGACGTCTTGCCTGCCTTTCCAATTCCTGATGAAGTGCGGCGTCAATTTTTAACGTGATTGTCTTCACAAGCAGAAGGTAATACCAAATTGACAGATTGACAATACCCATTTTGGCTCGCACAGTGTTTTGCTTGAATTTGAAATGAAAGAGTTCGACTACATCGTGCTGGGCAGCGGGATTGCGGGACTGACATTTGCGCTTAAGGTCGCGCCGCGCGGACGCGTGGCCATCGTCACCAAAAAAAATCGCGCGGAATCGAACACCAACTACGCCCAGGGCGGCATCGCGGCTGTCACCAGCAAGGAAGATTCGGTCGAGATGCACGTGCGCGACACCTTGCAGGCCGGCGCTGGATTGTGCAACGAGGCGGTGGTTCGCACCATCATCCAGGAAGGGCCCGCGCGCATCGCCGAGTTGATCCAGTTGGGAATGAAATTTTCCGAGCGCGAAATTCCGTTGTCGCATGGCGCCCGCGAACTGGACCTCGGCCGCGAGGGCGGTCATTCGAAACGCCGTATTCTTCACGCGAAGGACGTGACGGGGCGCGAAATAGAACGCGCCTTGCTCGCCGCCATTGCCGCGCAACCGAACATCAAGATTTTCGAGGACCATTTTGCGATCGACCTCATCACCAGCCAAAAGCTCGGACAACCCGGCCCGAAGCGTTGCGCCGGTGTTTACGTGCTCGATAAGGCGACCGGCCAGGTTGAGACGTTCGTTGCTCCAGTGGTGCTGCTGGCGACGGGCGGCTGCGGCAAGGTTTATCTTTACACGACCAATCCAGACATCGCGACCGGCGACGGCGTGGCCATGGCTTATCGCGCCGGAGCGGAAATCGCGAACATGGAATTCATCCAGTTCCATCCCACCTGCCTGTATCATCCCAAGGCGAAATCGTTTCTCATCAGCGAAGCGGTGCGCGGCGAAGGCGGCGTGCTCAAAACCATCGGCGGCGTCGAGTTCATGGACAAATATCATCCGCTCCAGTCGCTGGCGCCGCGCGACATCGTGGCCCGCGCGATTGACAATGAGATGAAACGCAGCGGCGCGGACCATGTGCTGCTCGACATCACGCATCAGCCGGCTGAATTCATCCGCGAACGCTTCCCCAACATCTACAAAACCTGCCTGCAATACGGGCTCGACATCACGCGCGAACCGATTCCCGTCGTGCCCGCGGCGCATTATCAATGCGGCGGCGTGATGACGACCGTGGACGGTGAAACGGGCATCATCGGGCTTTACGCCGTGGGCGAGGTGGCCTGCACCGGCTTGCACGGAGCGAACCGCCTTGCGAGCAATTCACTGCTTGAGGCGCTCGTTTGCGCTCATCGCGCGGCCCAGCGCGTCACAACGAAAACCTTGCCGCGCGCCGAATTCCCCATCCCCGATTGGCAATCCGGCAAGGCCACCAATCCCGACGAACAGGTGGTGATCTCGCACAACTGGAACGAAATCCGCCGGTTGATGTGGGATTACGTTGGCATCGTCCGCACCAACAAACGGCTGCAACGCGCCCAGACGCGCATCGCCAATCTGCAGGAAGAAATCCAGCAATATTACTGGGACTTCATCGTGACCAGCGACCTTTTGGAATTGCGCAACATCGCCACCGTGGCCGAGTTGATTGTGGCGAGCGCATTGCAACGTCCCGAAAGCCGCGGCTTGCATTACAATTTGGATTATCCCAATCCCGACCCCGCGTGGGCGCAGCGAAATACCTTAGTGCGCAAACTCGCCTAAGCAAAATATGGTTGCCCTTTTGACGGCGGGCGACGATATGATTCGCCATGGACCTTTCCACTACTTTTACCGTTACACTGATAGTTCTCTTCTTGGGGTGATATTACCTGGATATGCGGTCGATTCTCAAATCAGGCCAACGTAAGAATCAACTTTCAATCGAGGGCCGATGGGACGATCTCGACCGTTATTTCGAGCGCGCGTCGAAACCGCGCCGCCCGTTTGTATGGCTGTATCGGAGATATTTGTTGCCGGGAACTAATACAGTACAGCACGCCTTGTTGCTCTATAATCAAGGTCGGTTGGAGGAATCCCTTGCGAAGGTGGACAAGGCCATTCGTGAAGTCGCGAACAAACCTAAAATTTTTAGTTCGATCTATCGTCGAGGCACATTCAAGACGTTTTGCAGCGCGTTTCGCGCACGCACCCTGGTGCTCACTGGATTGGGCCGGTATGACGAGGCGCGTCAAGTGGCTGCTCAATTGCGGCAATTGAGTGGCGGAGACGGCCAGACCAACGCGGCGCTGGCATTAATGGAGTATTTCTGTGGTAACCTCGACGAAGCACTCGCACAGGCAAAGATTGTGCCGCCAGAAGACACCCAGTACGATTCCATGCGTGTTATCACAGCCTCAGCCTACTCATTGAAAGGAGAATTTGATAATGCTCTGCAAGCGCTCGTCTTCGAGCCCAGCGATTTAAATAAATACTATACCCCCGAAGGGCTGAGGGCATTAAACTCTAGTTCCACGGGCGCCAGATTGATTGAATTGCAGCGAAAGAAACTTGCAGGCGTTTTTCAACCTGCCCGGTTGATTCTGTTGGCACAAGTTTACAACAGTATGGGAGAATTCGATAAGGCTGCTGGCGAGTTGGACGAGGCAGCGAAATCGCTCGGGCCGGAACCTGCAATCCAGCTCTCGTACTGCCGACACCGGGCCTGCAGTTTTGCGGGCTTGGGGAAGGCCGCAGAAGCTGAGAGCTTTATCGAACGCATGCGCGCCATGGTGCAAAAGACGCCGAAACGCTCTCTGGTCTGGGAGACACATTTTGCGACCGGCCAATCGTATTCGTATCTGGGAAGGTCGAATGCGGCCATCGACGAACTCAACAAAGCCCTTCATTCCGCACTTCATCCGGTTGAAAAACATGTCACAGCCTATTGGATCGCGAGGACTCATAAAGCCGGCGACAACAAAAGCGAGGCGAATCCCTATTACCAAATGGTCCTCGCCGATCCGATCCCGAGTTGGATGCGCAAAGAAGCTGCCGATGCGCTTGCGACGCGGTAGCCTTCCAAGCTGGTCAATCCAGTGCCTTCCCAAATCTACGCGCGTCAATCCCATTCGTCCGCAGAAAATCCGCGACTTCCGATTTCGGCAGCAGGACCACAGTTTTTTGCGCGGGAAAACGCAATAATTGCAACGGCTCGGCCCGCCATTTCTTTGCTTTTGCATCCCACCAACCAGTATCGGATTTTTGCAACGCCGACTCCACGGCGGCAATCATTTGTGGTCCGTCCAGCGCATTGGAATGGCCGAATTGCACAATCCCGGCGGCGATTTGCGCAGGCATCAGGTAGCGCGTGCCGGAAACGTCCATGCAATTGTTTAATAAAGGCTGGACGCCCCAGTTTCCCACTGGCGACGCTGAAAACGACCATCCGCGCTGCCGCTGAATTTTTTGTTCCAGGCCAAGAACGAAAGAGCTGAGTCGGTCTTTCAACGGGGCGTGTGGTGAGACGACCAGCAAGTTCAACGGTTGGGATGAGACAAACACATTGGTATTGAATGGCAATGGCGGCGGCTCGTGCTGCGGCCAAAAAAGGAACAACATGGCAAGCGCCAAAGCGCACAGCACAAAACCTCCAATCAAATATTTTAATCGGGGACGCATGTTCAGCCCGCAAGATAGCCGCGCTCCAAAAGTTCTACGAGTATGGAAACGGTTGCCAAAATCCAGCCCTGTTCCCGCGCTGCGCTTTGGTTTGCGTTTTTTTCTTAAGCGACTGGCTGAAATTGCTGGACAAAGCGGATGCGTTTTGAGATCATCCAGACATGCCGCTGAGGAGGCGTAGAGTGAGCACTCACACGTGTTCTAAGCTGTCCGGCCATTTTTCGTCGGATGGATCGTCGCGTACATTTTTGACTCCCAGCAGCGGCGCAGTTCTCCCGCGTCTGGCGAGATTATCAGCGGTTTCTCGCTATTTTTCTCGCCTTAAAAAGGCCCGTATTCCTTGCTTTTTCCGCTTTTCCCTCTCTTCCTGCTTTTTTAGACGGGGGTAGGGGGGCGAGAAATGCCCAAGTACCCAAAGACCCAAACACCCAAATACCCCGAATTAAAGACCAAAGCACTCAAAAAAATCAGAACGATTTTTGATAGAATTTACAGAATCACCGGAATGTAAAATAAGCCCTTTGGAAGCCAGCTTTCATTCTGAACATTCTGTTCATTCTGTCTAAGTCCAGAAACCCAACATTCACGCGCTTCAGGTATTGAAAGAATTTTCGAGGCATTTGGGCAAAATGTGGCTAATGCAGGTTGAAAGAGAAACTCGAAATAGCTATGAAAAACATTTTGTCCAAACAATCCTTCAAACTTATTTGCTGCCTTGTCATCGCTGCGTTTGCGTCCGTTGCTGCAATGCCGGCGCTCGCAGGTTACAACGGGACTTCAGAGCCGCCTCACGCTGCGGTGTCCGATGGGAAATGGCATAAGACTGAAGTGGTAACGAATTGGGGGCCTTCAACGACCATCCAAAATGTTACGTACAACGATCTTCCCCTATCCGAAGTGGCGCAAAACTTGAAAGAGGTGTTCAAAGACCAATTCGACGTCCTGCTGCCTCCCGGCGGACTAGGGGGGAGTTTGGATTACCAAAGGTGCACGGTCAAACTGGAACTCAAGAATGTCACCGCGGCTGAAATCTTTAACGCCATGAATTTGATTTTCGAGACGGGCAACACACCTTTTCGCTGGGATTTGATGATGAACGGGAACCGCCCGACCGCCTTGCTCCGCACATTGGCAGACAAGACCGACATGGCAATTGATCCGACCACCGGGTTGCCGCTGGCCCACCGCCCGCCGGAAAAGCCGATGGTTTTTTTCGTCGGTGATTTGACTGACAATTCAGTGGAGGGATCCATGACCTTGGACCAGGTTCTTAAAACGGTACAGGAGTTATGCGCGTCCTCCAACGTTCCTGTTTTGGTCTCCGGCCATCAGGAGGCGGAGTTGCTCGTTGCGCGCGGTACCGACAGCGACCTCAAATTTGTGGAAGAAACGCTCGCGGCGCTGCGCCAGAAGGTCAAACTCGACGGCGAACGCAAGGCAGAAGCAAAACGTTCAAAAACCAACGCGACAAGCAAGCCTTGACGTGGTATGAGAAAACCATGGCTTCGTTGAACTCTACGGCCATCCCTCTTGAGGAAACTGCCCCGCTTTTTGCCCAAATGGTCACCGGCTCCGCACCGACCACATCTGGCGATGACGCCGAGATTCGGCGGATCACGGCGGCTGTGGCAAAAGGCGATGCGGCCGCATTTGAAGAGCTATACGATAGATATCATCTGCGCCTCTTGCGCTTGCTGGTTGCGCTGACGCGTGGTGATGAGATTTTGGCGCAGGAGACATTGCAGTCCGTCATGTTGACGGCAGCGGCGAAGTTGAAGGTTTTGGAAAGCGAGGAACATTTATGGAACTGGCTCGCCCGCGTGGCTCGTCAGCATTTGGGCAAAGTTTGGCGCCAACAAAAACGCGAACCGATGTTCGTGAGCACAGATCAGTTGGCGGAATGCACCGGGTCGGTTGAGTCGGATGCCCTGCTTGAACGCGGCTTGGACAAGGCCTTGCTCGAATTGGAAGCTGCAGACCGTCAACTCATCGAATGGACTTATTTCGACGGTTTAAGCCAGAAAGCGATCGCCGAGCGTCTGGAGACGACGCCCAAAGCCGTTTCGAGCCGGCTCGAACGAGTGCGCGCGAGGTTGCGTGCCTCATTGAAACGAATCCTTAGTTATGAATCCTGACAAACGCAATTTGATTGACGATTTGCTTGAGAATTCCGACGCGCAAATGCGCCGCGCGGCGACATTATCGGTTGGCGGACGCGTTCTGCGTCGCAAACGTTGGCGTCGCACGGCAATCCGCATCGGCGGTCCGCTCATGTTGGTTTTGGTCGGAACTCTTTTTGCCTGCCTGCAATTTTTTCCGCGTCATGAGCCCAAACATCCAGTGGCTGCCACGAAACCTGTCGTGACGTATCTCACGGACGAACAATTGCTCGCACTTTTTCCCAACACACCAGTTGGATTGGCGACGGTGGACCATCGAAAAGTCCTCATTTTTCCAAACGCCAGCGACAGGGAAAAATTTGTGGGGCAGTTTTGATTTGATTTAGAAGGAACTCATGAACTCACGAATGAGACGGGCTTTGCTTCCCTTCCTGATTTCCTGAGGTTCCTGATTTAAAATGTCCGAAAAGAATTTCCAGCTTGCAAAAATCCGGGCTGCGGTGAAAAGTTGAACCCTGCGTGATCGCCATCAGGCGGCATCATTGTTGCGCGCTTAGCTCAGTGGTAGAGCATTACCTTCACACGGTAGGGGTCGCAGGTTCGAAACCTGCAGCGCGCACCATCTTCCTTATTCTGCGACCACTTTAAGTTGGGAGATGCTGCCGCGGAACAAAGTATTGCCATCATATTCCCCAACCGGTCGGCCGTTGTCGAAGCCCAGACAAAAATCCTCTTTCGG
>DASRBR010000680.1:0-6557 GCA_035653495.1 Verrucomicrobiia bacterium | reverse complement strand
GGCGCCGTAGTCTGGAATGGTGGGAATCGTGCCTCCAAAATACAAATCTCCCGGCACATCACTTGGAGGAATCTCCAAGGCAAAAAATTGAACAGGCAAGTTGGTGTTTACGGAGTTTGTAAAACTGAAACCGCCGTAGTTGCCGTTATTGGTTGCAACAATCGTCCAATTGCTCATTGGCGTCGTTAAATTCGTGCTCGCGGCCAGATAGTACGAAAAAATGGGCCAGGAGTTCGATACGATATCCGTTACATTACAGACAAAGTTTGTGCCTGCCGTTTTTGCCGAATACGAGAATTGGTAGGGCTCGATGACGGCCACGCTGCTGGTGATTGCGCCGAAATTATTCGTGATAATCACTCGATAGGCATTTGAGGCGAGAATGACAGACGACGTTGCGATCACCGTCATGTTTGAGGTGGTGGTACCCGAAACATTCGTTCCGTCTGCAAGGTTTCCACCGATCGCAAGTTGCCATTGATAAGCAAGCGGGGGCGAACCACTGGCCACGACAGAAAAGTTTGCGGGCGCGCCGACACTTACAAATTGATTGGACGGCTGGACCGAGATGGTTGGCGCTGTTCCCAAAGCCAGCATCGCCGCGCTGCTGTTGGTCACGTTGCCATACGCATTTCTGATGACACAACTATAATCGGCCAGATCGCTGCTGCTGGTGGTGGTCAAAACGAGATTTGACGTGGCTGAGCCGGAAATGTTGCCGCCATCGGTCAAATTGACTCCGTTCTTTTGCCATTGGTAGAAGAACGGCGGCGTGCCCGAAACAATCACATTGAACATTGCCGGGCTGCCTAAATAGATAAAATCGTCTTGCGGCTGACTGATGATCGTTGGGACGGTGGGAATTTGTTCGGCTGTGGCCGCCTGGCCTTGCAGGCTCCAAAAGCCGTAGGTGACTGTGTAGTCTCCGCCGTTGAACGTGCCGCCGGCGTCATGCTGGCCGATGGTGTCAGAAACGGAATAGATATCTCCAGAACTGGTTCCGCCGCCGCCGGCAACCTTGAACCAGTCCAGGGAATAGCCGTTGGTGTTGGGGATTCCCTGCAAGGTCAGAAGCGATCCCGGATCGGTGGGATCGTTGGTGTTGCCGCCGTAAAGGATCACGAAGTAAGGCTCCCAATTGTACTCCCGCCCAAAAGTTGCCGTGCTGGAGCCGGTGAATTGAACCGTCAGCGTTACGCTGGTGAACATAAACGTGGAGGTGTTCGTCCCAATTGCTGCCGACACGCCGAAATCCATGACACCCGAGGAAGGATTGTAATAATGATAGGTATAGCCGCCGCCGAACGACGGAGCCGTGCCACTGACAACATTGCAACTAATGTTTTGGGAGTTCAACGACAGTCCTGACCCGTCGCCACCTTGAAAACTCGCGCCAAATTTCAATGTCACTCCACCCAGCACCGCCGGCGGCGCGGTAACCTCAAACATTTTGCCCGGCGGCGCACTCCAAGTAATGGAAATTGCACTGACGCCGCTCATGTTGAAGCCGGGGAAGTTGTCGGAACTTGCGTCGTCTACAAGAGCATAGTCTGGAAACGCGGCCGGATGCCATGAATGTATGATGGACGGGTTGGGCACGCCGGTAATGTTCAAGGACTGCCCGAAAGCGATGGCGGGCATCAGCCAACTGACAATTAAAATCCAATTTTTCATAAGCGTTCCCTCCATTTTCTAAAAAACAGCAGGAAACGATTAATACTTGATGATGTAATTCACGTAAGCGTTCTTGGGGCGGGTTTCTGTGCCGCCCTGCGTGTCCGTTGGATAGGTATTATTGAAATACATGTTCACGATGGGCACCGACCAGGGGGTTGCCTGGTTCTGAAAATTGCCGATTCCCCAGGTCAGGTTGTGATTATGGGCCTTGTACATGTCCTGCTGGTAGCTGCCCACGGCATTGCCGGAATTCCCACCCGCAAAAAGATTGCCTCGTGCGTCGCCCGGATCGGTATAAGAATCGTTCCTGGTTCCATTAACCCCGCGCAAAAAGACGCCGCGCAAATCGGGTAAAGAAAATGTCGTGCCGCTGCCGTCGCCGTTTCCCCAGGCGGTCCCGATGGCGTTATAGAGATTTGTGTAAGTGGCGCGGCTGACGTTGGAGCCGTTGCACAGCAGCCAGCCCGCGGGAATATTGGCGCCACCAAACGCGATGATCGCACCTGGGGGAGACAGAATATTTGCCTGGGGCTGGGCGATTGTGGCCGCGTTCAAGGCGTAGGGCGCCGGAGTCAATTGCTGGCGCGGAAACAATTTGACGAAGTTGCCGGCGCCGTTGGTGCAGACTGACATCTCGACCCAATAATTCGTGCCAGTGAAGACGTTTGAGCCAAAATCCAGCGTCACCGTGAACAACCCGTTGCTCACGGCAACGGCGGTATTGGTGAGTGGCCCGGCTATGAGATTGCCCGCCACGGTGGCATCCCACACGGCAAAGGTCATGTCGTAATTGCCGGTGGCCGCGGCGCCCGCGGCATTGAGCCGGCCTTGAAAAGTGAAGGCCGTGGTGCCTTGGGCGTAGGCGGTTGATAACTGGGTGTTTGCCACCGAGAGCGCCAGCATTGATAAGGCGATGTGAAGGATTTTGGTCAGGATTTTCATAAAGTACGAGCGAATAATATGAATCTCATGTGTTCGGATTTATGTATTGGGATGATCGCGCTCCCGTCGCACCCCCGTTTCAGCGCGGCGAAAGGGAAACATAATTCCCAGGAAGATTGCAAGAACAAACCTCTACGGGGATGGAGTTTTTTGGACTCCCCAAACTGCTACCTCGTTTCATTCCTTAGCCAGTCGGTTTAAAAATGTTTTCTACAAGGCACCAAAAAAGCCTCTTTTTCTTTCGCAAATCGGGCGCGCCGAACAGTGATGCGGGCATAACACGCTATTAACGTGAAGCAAGCCTCAAAACACTCTGCTGTCTCCGTTACCTCCTGTTCGCTTTGAAGTGTTCCAGTTGGAAACTCACGTTTTCAGCTACGTCTCCAAGTCCCTTGTATCTTCCGATTGCTCCTCCTACCAGCCGTTGGGGAGGCCAATTTATGATTAAAAATGCTTTCGCAACGGTAAGAGAGCCATTAGTGCCCATTATCTTGACAAAGTTGTCCCGGACGGAACCAGGCCAAGGTGATTTTCTCCGTAGCGCTACGGAGTTCGCTGTCCGTACTTGTTTGGATTTTGTCGCAAAATGCAATGCTGGCATCTCGTCTGCGCAAGCAAGGAGGTGTGAGAAAAGTTATGAAAAGCAAAAAATGGCCGGTGATTGGAATGGTGATAGGCACCCTGGGTTTGGGCTTGGCGCAAAAAAGTTCCGCGACGCAGACCTGGCTCGCGTTGCGGGCGGGGTGCGTGATGCCCATTTACGGCGGCGTCACGGTGCAGACCATCAGCACCAACTACGGCACCAATACTTTGGTCCTGCCCTTTTCTGGAACGAATGCCAGTTACGATTTTTATTCACCTCCGTTAAGCCAGGCGGTTGCGCTGACCACCACCGACAAGGGCGGCGGCATCGTTTACATGCAAAATACCGGCACGACGACCGCAAACAATTTCGCCGTGACCGGCCGGATGCACTACTACGATTACGATCCGAACACGGGCGTGGATGTTTCCATTGTTGATACCGGCGTTTCGGCTTTCAAAAACGTGAACGCCGGCCAGACTGTCAATTGGGGGCTGGCCAATGTTGCGCTTCCGGCCAATTACACGCTTGCCGTCGGGCACATGATCCATGTGCGCCTGACCCTTGCGTTGTATTCGGGTAATGCGGGCAATTGGGGATTCCTTGTGTATAATGGCCCGAACAAGGCCGCGACGTCGGCTTACTTCCCGCAGAATCGTTCGACGCCGGTGTACTGGCAGTTCAATTCTTCGGTGGTTTACGGAACGGCGGCGAAGATGCTTGGCCTCACGTGCCAATCAGGCGGCAAGATGTGCATCTCTTGCGCGGGGAGTGCGTCGGCGACCTATTGGATCCAGGCCACGACCAATTTGCAATCAGGCGTGTGGACGACCATCGGCAGCACCAATTCGGATTCCAACGGTCTCTTCAGTTTTGTGGACGCGCACGCTGGCAATTATTCCTCCTGCTTCTACCGGGCTGTCACCGCAGCGCAATAAGCACGAGTACGGACGGCCACCCTTCACCGTCCGTACTCGGAACGCAAGTCGGCTGAAAACTTACGTTTTCAACTACACTTGCTTTCCATGAACTCGATGCTGGTAGGGACATCGCGCTGTCCCGCATGCGGGATCCGCGGACGGCGCAGCGCGCCGTCCCTACCCGGTTCAGCAATGCGCGACTTTTCTTTTCGGAGAAATCTTTCCCCGATCTCTGCTCGTTCGTGCCTTCGCAAATGAACCGGAATTGTTTTGCATTACTTTCGCATATTCGAATATTCTTAACCAATGACAAAAAAACCGCTGGAGCCAAAGCACTTTGATGCGTTGCGGAGATTTAAGGCCGGGATTTTCAAGGTGCTCGCGCACCCCACCCGCATTCACATCATAGAAATCCTGCGCTCGGGCGAATTTTCGGTCGGCGGGATACTGGAACAAGTAAAGGTGGAACCCGCCAATCTTTCCCAACACCTTTCCATCCTGCGCCAAAGCCATCTGGTGGTGACACGCAAAAATGGAAATCAAGTCCTTTACAGCTTGAGCGACCCGTTGCTCGCCGAAGTGCTCAACGCAATGCGCAAATACTTCCAAAACCATTTTGATGATTCCATTGCCATGCTCAAGGGAATGGGCCAGTTCCGTTGATATGAATTCGCTTGGATTTCGCCCAAAGCTTCTGGACACGCTGAAGAACTACACACGCGCCGATTTTCATGCGGACATTGTTGCAGGAATCACTGTCGGAATTGTCGCGCTGCCTTTGGCCATGGCGTTTGCCATCGCGTCCGGAGTCACGCCGCAGGCGGGCATTTTTACCGCCGTGATCGCCGGGATCATCATTTCCGCTTTGGGAGGAACGAAAGTGGATATCGGCGGCCCGACCGGCGCGTTTATCGTCATTCTCTACGGCATTTATGTCAAATATGGAGCGGAGAACCTTGCCATTTGCACCATCATGGCGGGAGGACTGCTTCTCATCATGGGGATGGCGCGTTTGGGCACCATGATCAAATACATCCCTTATCCAGTCACGGCAGGATTTACCAGCGGCATCGCCGTGCTCATTTTCAGCACACAAATCAAGGATTTTTGCGGGCTTGCCGTAGACAAGGTGCCTTCTGATTTCTTCCCGAAAATGAAGGCCCTCATTGAACACGCCGGCACGTTTCAATGGCCGACGTTGCTGATGGCAACTGCTTCGCTGGCGATAATCAAATTTTGGCCCGGCAAATGGAACCGGCGCGTGCCCGGCTCAATCGTTGCGGTGATTGTTGCGACTGTCGCCTGTGGCTTGTTTCATCTTCCGGTCGAAACAATCGGTTCGCGGTTTGGCGGCATCCCGGAAGGCCTGCCTGCGCCCCACTTGCCGTCGTTTGAATGGGGAAACATTCACAATTTGATTCAACCCGCGATAACGATCGCATTGCTGGCGGCGATTGAATCGCTCCTGTGCGCAGTGGTGGCCGATGGCATGATCGATGATCAGCACGATTCCAACCAGGAATTGATGGCGCAGGGCATCGCAAACATCGTAAGCCCGCTTTTTGGCGGGATTGCGGTGACCGGAGCGATTGCGCGCACCGCGACCAATGTGAAATGCGGAGGACGAACTCCGGTTGCGGGCATCACCCACGGGATCACTTTGCTGATCATCATTCTCGTCGCTGCGCCTCTCGCCAAATTCATTCCGCTCGCCACGTTGAGCGCCGTGCTCATCAACGTCGCGTTGAACATGGGCGAATGGCATAATTTTAGGCGCCTGCTGAAATGGCCTCGTAGCGACACTGCTGTTTTCCTGACCACCTTTAGCCTGACGGTGATCATTGACCTGACAGTTGCCGTCGAGACCGGAATGGTGCTGGCGGCCATGCTGTTCATCAAGCGCGTGTCCGACAACACGCAAATCACTGCCGTGGATCAAACCACGGAAACGGAAGGGGCGCATCACTCGCTGCTCGGCAAGGACATTCCCAACGGCGTGATGGTTTACCGGATATTTGGATCCTTCTTTTTCGGCGCGGCGGACAAATTGGAAAGCGCCCTCAAGCGCCTGAAACAGGAGCCGGATGTTTTGATCCTGCGCATGAGAAAAGTGCTCGCGATGGACGCCACCGGACTCAATGCCTTGGAAGATCTTTACGAGCGATTGCGACGGCACGACAAGCATCTGGTTTTGAGCGGCCCTCACACTCAACCTCTTTTCATGATGGACAAGGCTGGTTTTCTTGACCGGCTGGGACGGGAAAACGTCTGCGCCGATATTGATTCGGCTCTCGCACGTTCGCGCGAAATTCTTAAACAGCCTTCAATGAAGTCCAAGGTCCCGCCTCAACATGCCATTGGGCAGGCTGGCTAATCGCTTCCGGAATAGAGCCGGTGGCTGGTAGGGACATCGCGCTGTCCCGCATGCGGGATCC
>DASRBR010000679.1:0-6011 GCA_035653495.1 Verrucomicrobiia bacterium | reverse complement strand
GCGCTGGAAAACAATCGCGCAATCATCGCGTTGATAGGCTTGCTCTTGTCCTTGTTCGCATAAAATGTCGCGGACAACGCTCGCGCCTTTGAAGAAAATTCTGCGTCGCTCAAACGTTCGAAGGCGAACCAGGGAGCGAACACTGGGTTATGCCGCTTCTCGAAATTTTTTAGCGCGTCATCCCATGCGACTCCCAATTGCGGAAACAGCCCGTGTTTTTCCATGAACGCATAGCGCGAAATGGTGTTGCTGCCGCGATGATATTCATGCACGGCCATCATGTACGCGGCGCATTTGCCGATCGTTTCCGCCTTCAACCGTTTGTTGATGTCTTCACGGAACGCCTTCACCGCGCCGTCGCGTTGCGCGTATTCAGCCTTGAATTCCCGATACGCAGCCGTGTCCTTCGGTATTTCGATCAGCGGCTCTTCCTTGGGCTCGGTGCAACTGTTGAACACCCCGTGCAACGCGTAATAATCCTTGGTCGGGATGGGATCGAACTTGTGGTCGTGACAGCGCGCGCACGTGACGGTCAACGCCATCGTGCCCTTGGAAATGATGTCGATCCGTTCGTCGATCATGTCGTTCATGGCCTGCGCGCGGTTGCCTAACGTCAGAAATCCAAGCGCGGCCAAGGGGCGTTTATCATCGCCCAAGGGCAGGCGGTCGGCGGCGATTTGCTGGATAAGAAACTGGTCGTAGGGCAGATCTTCGTTGAACGCGTTAATGACATAATCGCGATAAACGTAAGCGTATGGATAACGTTCATCCGTGTTGCCGCCGAGGTTGCCTTTGGTGTCGGAAAAATGGGCGAGGTCAAGCCAGTAACGTCCCCAACGCTCGCCGTAATGCGGAGAATCCAGCAAACGGTCCACGACTTTTTCGAAGGCGTTGGTCGAATCGTCCGCGAGAAAATCATCCAGTTCCTTGGGCGTCGGCGGAAGGCCGATCAAATCAAATGTGGCGCGGCGCAGAAGGGTCACCTTGTCGGCCCGCGCTGAAGGCGTGAGCTTTTGCTCGGTCAACTTGGCGAGGATGAAATTATCCACCGGCGTTTGGATCCAATGTTGGGGATCATCCGGTTGCGGCACGGCTGGATGCGAAATGGGCAGGAACGACCAATGTTTTTTGGCCGCTTCGGCGGCAGCGGCATAATTATGCGCCGCGGGATCATTGGCCGTCCGCGGATCGGGTGCGCCCATCTTCACCCAGTTTTCCAGGTCCGCAATCTGGCTGTTCTCAAGCTGCCGGTCATTGGGCGGCATCTGCAAATCCTTGTTTGTGTAACGAACGGCCTGGATGAGCAGGCTTTTGTCAGGGTTGCCGGGAACCAGCGCCGGGCCGGTGTCGCCGCCTTTCAATACACCATCGCGCGTATCGAGCAACAGACCGCCCTTGAGCTTCTCGCTCTCATGACTGTGGCATTTGTAGCAATTCTCCGTCAGCAACGGACGTATCTTCTTCTCGAAAAATTCGAGCTGCTGCGGCGTGGGAGTGGATTCGGCTGCAGAAACTTTAATTACGAAAGCGGACAAGATGAAGATCAAAAAAAATACCATCCGAAGATGATGTCGTGATTGCGGAATGAATAGATTCGACTTACAACTGTCGATCTCCACGACCCCGCAGGGGTCGAAAGCTTCACAGTCGAAGGCTGTTGCTGATGGATTATCTTGCAGCTTCATCTCGCAACAACTCACGCCATCACCGCTTTTACGACGCTGCCATAGAC
Organism: Verrucomicrobiia bacterium; assembly: GCA_035653495.1. Classification (GTDB taxonomy): domain Bacteria; phylum Verrucomicrobiota; class Verrucomicrobiia; order Limisphaerales; family Pedosphaeraceae; genus DATAUW01. Next base: position 4,279 of record DASRBR010000679.1, on the reverse strand, counting down.
ATCCGTCAACCGGAAGTCGCGGCCATTGTAACGATACGTGAGCTTCTCGTGGTCGAAACCGAGCAGCCAGAGAATGGTCGCATGCAAGTCATGGACGTGCACACGGTTTTCAACTGCGCGCGCGCCAAATTCATCGGTCGTCCCATAAACCATGCCGCCCTTCACGCCGCCGCCGGCCATCCAGATGCTGAACGCCTTGTTGTTGTGCGTGCGGCCCGGTTTGTTGTCGGCGATGTTTCCGTCCGCTGTGGGCGAGCGGCCGAATTCTCCGCCCCAAATCACCAGCGTGTCCTTGAGCATGTCGCGTTGCTTGAGGTCGGTGAGCAACGCCGCAAGCGGTTTGTCGCATTCCTCCGCCTTCTTGCTCAATGCCGTTTCCAAATTCGTGTGATGGTCCCAGCCGCCGTGCCAGACCTGCACGAAACGCACGCCTTTCTCCAGCAACCGCCGCGCGATCAGCATCTGCCGGCCTGTCCCCGTGTTGTCGCCATACATCTCGCGGACTTCCTTCGGCTCTTTGCTGATGTCGAACGCATCGGAGGCCTCCATCTGCATTTGATACGCCAGTTCGTAAGCCTGCAATCGCGCCTCCAACTGCGCGTCCTTGCGCAAATTCTGGCTGTGCACTTCGTTCAACTGATGTAGCAGATCGAGCTGTTTGCGCTGTTCGGGAAGCGAGGTGTATTTGCTTTTGATGTTCTCGATCAGCTTGTCAATCGTGGTGTATTGCGTGTTGACCGACGTTCCCTGATATGCGCCGGGTAGAAATGCCGAACGCCAATTTTGCGGCGAAACTCCGCCTGTCGAAAGGGCGATGAAACCCGGCAAATTCTGGTTCTCGCTTCCCAATCCGTAAGTCACCCAGGAGCCGAGGCTCGGCTTGGGCAAACGCGTCGAGCCGGTGTTCATCATCAGGCTCGCGGCGACGTGATCGGGAATGTCCGTGTACATCGAGCGGACGACTGTCATGTCGTCCACATGCTCGCCCAGCTTGGGGAAAACTTCGCTGACTTCGATTCCCGACTGGCCCATTTTGTTGAACTTGAACGGCGAGGCAAACACTGTGCCGTTCATGTCATCGGGCATCGCCTTCTCGTTGAACTTCTCCAGCGTCGGTTTCGGGTCCCAAGTATCGACATGCGAGGGCGCGCCGGAGGCGAAAATGTGAAGGACACGTTTGGCTTTGGGTGGAAAATGCGGTGCCCTGGGCGCGAGTGGCGAAAAGGCGTCCGCGGCAATGACGCTCGGCGGGTCCAAAAGCCCCATGCCGACGAGCCCGGTCAAACTGAGCGCGCCAAAGCCCATGCCGAGGCGATTGAGGAATTGACGACGGGTGAAAATGGCATCCTCCGGACGATGCTCCTGGTCCTGACAAGTTTGTTCAATCATAAGGGCTTCCTGTTGATAAAGAATGGACGTTTTGCGCGCCGGTATTGTTCAATGGCTTGCTGTCCTAGGCTGGCATACTTTCCAGCCAAAAACAAGCCTGAATGCCAGTTTCCAAGCCGCTCTTTGATTAGACGTTCCGTGGCCGGTTCGGGTTTCAATCTTTCCCGCAACGCCTTGGCATGTTTCACTTTGCAGCGCCCAGTTCCCTTTTGGGGCGCGGACAGCCTTGTCCGCGTTTTCTTTGTTTCGCCCAATTCCAGTAGGGATGAACTGCCGATTTTATCCGACACACCCTCTGGAAACCGGAAATATCGAACATCCAACGCCCAACATCGAACGCCCAATAGCTGGAAGTCAGGGACATCCGATGTTCGGAGCCCGCCCCGACATTGGATGTCGGGGTTCATGTTGGGCGTTCGATGTTTCATTGCTTTAGGTCATTTGACCGACTGCGAATAAATTTTTTTCCAAATAGCGTGGTTTATCGTGTTTTAGCGTGGTGTAAGTGCAACCATGTGAAACAAGGTGAAACGGAATAGCGTGAAAGTCTTCGAAGAGCCCGCTCAAGTGAAACGTTCCTCGTCGCCAAAAAATGCCATTTTTCAGCGTCCCAGATCCGATTTTTTTTCCCCAATAGCTGAAACCAGGTGAAACAAGCTGAAACGAGGTGAAACACCCGGTAGGGACGCGCTGCTGCGCGTCCGCCGAACGCGAGGATGGAGGATAGAGGATAGAAGATAGCCAAAGGCAACCTGTCCGCGCTCCTATCCGAAATTATCCGACACAAGCCGACACACCCGGCCGAAAGCACCGTTTCGGTATCCTGAATCTCACGTTGCGCAGTCGAGATTTCGCGTTTCACAGACGCCTCTTCAAATTTTTCCTGATAGCTGCAACAAGCCGCAACAAGCTGCAACCAGGTGCAACACCCTGCAACCAAATGCGTGAAAATCCCGCAGAGCGCGGGCGGTCGCGATAGCGTCTTGGACTGCGGTAGTCCTCTACCGCTTTCGAACCGCGAATACGCCAAACGCGTTTTAGATCATAAATCCCATCTTCAAAGCGGCAGAGGACTGCCGCACTCCAAGGCAGGCTTCGCCTGCACCCGCAGCACCAGACGCGCTTTGGTGTCGCCGTCCTATCCGTCCCATTTGTCCCATAAACCATTGTATTCTCAATAGTCATGGTGCCAGTTTACCATGCGCTCTTTCGAAAAATGAAACGTACCGTAGGTTTGACACCATTTTTTTAAAGTGGCTGAAAACCTCCAGTTTTCAGCCAATTCGACCAATGTTTATGCCGGTTTGCTGTTTTTCAAAAAAACGGGTTTTTGGCGTGTGCGAAAAAAATTATTTTTCCTACACGAAAAAAGGGCGTTTCCTGCCGCATCGTGAAGGTCTGTAAGCCCGCAATATGACAGCCTGGGCTGTAGCGAGCAAAGCGAGCGCAGGCCCAGGTCACAAACGGGAGAAATCACACGCCCTGAAGGGGCGTAACGAATTTGGATTTGAAGGAGGGTTGTTGCGCCCTTTCAGGGCTTGATTTGTTTGCGCCTTTTACCCAGGGCGGCGCTACGCTTGCCCTGGGCTCTCATATGCCGGGCTTTCAGGCCTTGAACGCAAAGAGAGGCTTCAAAGAGAATGAAAACGCGCCAATCTGTGTTATCCGCCTTCATCTGCGGTCGTCCACGAAGCGGGGGGCAGCGCCAGGCGTCGAGGTTGAACCTGGAGTTAATTGTTGAGGCTGTCCGGGAGGAAAGAATCGCGAATTGAAAATTTTTCACTTTGCCGTTCCTTCTCGCCAATCGACAACTCCTTCGTTAACATCTCTTGAGAGTATGAACTGCCGCTCCACCTGGCTCGCTTTCCTCACTATTTTTGTTACATCGATTTCGCATGCTCAATCCAACGCGCTGACTGAAGTTCCTTTTTCGCCGGTCACCAATCCACCGCCCATCCAGATGCTCGTGCCGGGATTCACCGTGCGCGAGTTGCCGCTCAATCTTAATAATATCAATTGCTTCGCTTACGCCCCGGACGGTCGCCTCTTTGCGCTCTGTTACGACGGCAACATTTTTCAATTGAAGGACACCGACGGCGACGGCCTCGAAGACACCGCGGTCCCGTTTTTCAAAAACGAGCATAACGAAATCCCCGCGAGCATCGGCATGGCATGGGGTCCCGGCGGACTTTACATCGCGAGCCAGGGTCGCGTGATCCGCGTGAAGGACAAGGGCGACGGCACCGGCGAAACTGAAACGGTCACCAGCGGCTGGGTCAAACCGACCGACGCAGCGGGCGCAGGGCTCGATGCCGTCGGCCTTGCGATTGATGCGAAAGGAAACATCTATTTTGGCATCGGCTGCGACGCCTGGCAGCATCCTTATCGCGTGGATGAAAAGACCGGCAAATCGCTTTACAACGTCCACAGCGAACGTGGCACCATCCAAAAGCTTTCGCCCGATTGGAGGCATCGCGAGACTGTCGCAACAGGAATACGCTTCACCGTTTCGATGGCGTTCAACACCAACGGCGACCTCTTTTGCACCGACCAGGAAGGCGCGACCTGGCTGCCCAACGGCAACCCTTTCGACGAACTGCTCAACATCCAGCCGGGTCGGCATTACGGTTTTCCGCCGCGGCATCCGAAATATCTTCCCGGCGTGATCGATGAGCCGAGCGTTTTCGATTACGGCCCGCAACATCAATCCACCTGCGGCCTCCATTTCAACGTACCCGCGCCGAGCCCTTCAAAAATTTTCGGCCCGGCATGGTGGCGCGGTGATGCCATCATCGCGGGCGAATCGCGCGGAAAAATCTGGCGCACCAAGCTCGTCAAAACCGCCGAAGGATACGTCGCCCAAACCACGCTCATCGCCTGCCTGCGAATG
>DASRBR010000678.1:0-6344 GCA_035653495.1 Verrucomicrobiia bacterium | reverse complement strand
GAAGCCTGCACCCAATTTTCGGAATGAGCGGACAAGGCTCACCTCCGCCAAGGCTACGGTGAACAAGCTGTCCGCGCTCCCGCGAGCTCTAATGGACATGGTGCGTCTCATTGCTTGGGTCGTCCGACTGACTGCAAATTAAATTTTTTTTAAAAATAGCGTGTTTTAGCGTGTTTTAGCGTGTCGTAAGTGCAACGAGGTGCAACAAGGTGCAACGCCTGCGACCCTTGTGGAACAGATATGGAACAAAAATGAGCCAAAATGGCACGGAATGCCACGAAGCACGAAACGCCAACATCCAAGCTCCATTCAAGCACCAATTCCCAAGCACCAAGACTGATGCGCAGGTTTGCAAGGAGATCGTTTGATGATTGGCATTTGAACATTCTCTGGTGCTTGGATGTTGGTATTTGGTGCTTTATAAAAACCTCAGTTTTCAGCCTCCCCGTTCCGATTTTTTCCTGATAGCTGCAACCAGGTGCAACAAGCTGCAACCAAGTGCAACACCTGCTCAAAATGACGCGTTCCGGCGCTGACCTTTCGTAGCCGATTGGCTTGGCCGAAGTCCACGCGGACAAGGCTGTCCGCGCTCCTGCAAAGCGGCAGAGGACTGCCGCACTCCAAGGCAGGCTGCGCCTGCAGCCGAAGCAGAGATCGACCAGCCCGAGTGTATGGTGTCCATGCTTTAGCATGCCAGAAGACCGCACGCTCAAGCGTGGACACCAAACGGAGCCAAAGCCGGGCCGGACGCCGGCGATCCGTCGCTCGCGTGGCGCCTTCCTATCGGTCCCATTCGTCCCATCAACCATTGTATTCTCAATAGTCATGGTGCCAGATTACCATGCGGCTTTTCTAAAAATGAAACGTACCGTAGGTTTGACTGCATTTTTTTGAAGTAGCTGAAAACGTCAGTTTTCAGCCAATTCGACCAATATTTATGGGGGTTTGCTGCTTTTCAAAAAAGTGGTGTTTTTTGAGGGAGCGAAAAAAACTATTTTCCCTACAAGCCAAAGGGGCTGTTTTTCTGCCAATCTGCTTGCCTTTGAATCGCGGAACGATTCACATAGCCCCGATTAAAAACGTCCCGCTCACTGCGCCATGCCAGACCACGCGAGCCTCCATGCTTTTGATCTGACGATTTTCGCCGGTTACGTCGCCTTGATGGTCGCACTGGGAGTGTGGGTGGCGCGACGGGGCCAAAGGACTGCCAAGAGTTACTTTCTCGGCAATAAAACCATTCCCTGGTATGTGGTCGGCGCCTCGATGGTGGCGGCGGACATCAGCAGCGAACACTTTATCGCCAACGTGGGAGGCGCATATCACTATGGCGTTGTCCTTGCGACCGGAAGCTGGAATTCATGGATCATCTACAGCCTGCTCATCTGGGTTTTTCTTCCCTACTACGTTCGGACCGGCCTTTACACGATGCCGGAGTTTTTGGAGCGCAGGTATAATTCAGTTTGCCGCTACATCTTTGCGGTGTCGTTGGTCATCGGGTACGTCGCCGCGCTGATTGCCGGTTCGCTTTATGCCGGCGGCATAGCGCTGGAAAGCATTTTTGGCGTGAACGTCATTTACGGCATTCCCTTTTTTGCCTTGATGGCCGGGCTGTACACCATTTACGGCGGATTGGCGTCGGCTGCGTGGACGGATTTTATGCAGATGGTGGTGTTGCTCGGGGCCGGGATTCTCGTGCCGGTGCTGGCGTTGGCGCACGCCGGGAGTCTTCTGCCGCTGGTGCATCAGTTTCCCGAGAAATTCCAGGTTTTTCTTCCGCCAACACACGAGCGATTTCCCTTCACGGGGGTGTTCACGGGATTTTTGACCGTGGGAATCTGGTACAGTTGCACGAGCCAGCACATCGTCCAGCGCGTGCTCGGCGCGAAGAATGAATGGCACGCGCGCATGGGTGTGGTCTGCGCCGGTTTTCTGCACATCGTCACTCCTTTTTTCTTCATCCTGCCGGGCATCGCGGCGTTCAAATTGTATCCTCATCTCGCACGGCCGGACCAGGCCTACCTTGTGTTGGTGGAGGACCTCGTGCCGACCGGCCTGAAAGGTTTGATATTGGCCGCGCTTGCCGGAGCATTGATGTCCACGCTTTCGACCGTGCTCAATTCCACCTCCACATTGTTGACGATGGACCTTTATAAAAAGCTGGTGAACCCGGAAATGAGCGAAGCGCAGCAGGTGCGGTTCGGCCGCTGGAGCGGTTCAATTGCGCTGGTCGCGGGCGTGTTGATCGCCTACACCTATGCGCAAAGTGCGACACCCTTGTTCGTGAAGGTGCAGAACGTGTTCTTTTACATCGCGCCGCCGTTTGCCGTGATTTTTACGCTGGGCATTCTTTGGAAGCGCGCCAACCAGACGGCTGCGGTGACGACGATTGTTTCCGGCTTCGTGTTCACCTGGTTGCTGGACACCTGGATTTTCCCGAAGGTCTCATTGCTGACGCCGTACAACACTTATTATCATCGCGCGCTGCTGGCGTGGATTTTTTGCATGGCAACGATGGTTGTCGTTTCATTGCTGACGCAACCACCCTCGCCCGAACAGATAAAAGGCGTCATCTGGAGCCCGCAATACGCCGCGCTGCCGCCCGAGGAAAAAAAACGTTACCACGGCTGGAAGGATTTCCGCATCTGGTGGCTGCTGTTCGTCGGAATCATCCTGACGATTTATGGATGTTTCCTTGTGTTCAGGATCCGGCATCCGTGGTGAAGGCCGCAACGATGATTTCCGCCACGGATTGAACACGGATTAAACACGGTAAAAACAAGATAAAGTAAGAACTCAAGAACTCAGGAAAAAGGAATTTCCATTCAAAGAATTTCACTTTCCTGAGTTCCTGAGTTCTTTCTTCATTTATTCCTCCGTGTCCAATCCGTGTTCAATTCGTGGCTTAAAGTCATCGTTCCGCTACGGCTGGAGTCGCGTGAGCTTGACCGGTTCGGTCCAGAGCTTCGCCCCATCGCCGTTGCGCGCGATGTAAACATTTTTGAGCCAGTTGTCGTTGTTCGCCTCCGGAAAATCTTCGCGGTAATGCGCGCCGCGGCTGTCTTCGCGCTGCAAGGCGGAACGGGCGATCAATTCGGAGGCGGCAAGCAGATTGCGCATGTCGAGTGCTTGTTGCCACGTCAGATTGAAAACGCGGCCGCCGGGAACGGCAATCTGCGACGCGCGTTGCGCAAGCGCCGCGATTTCCTGCAACGCAATGCGCAATTTACCGCCGCTTCGGACGATGCCTGCGTTTTCCCACATCACGCGTCCGAGCTCATCGCGCAACGCCCAGGCATCCTCGCCCTGCTTGCGTTCCAAAAAGTGCAGCGCGGAAGATTTGGCTTCTTCGACTTGCCCGGAGCGCACCGGCGCATGGCTGCGTTGCTTGACCCATTCAACGGCTGCATCGCCTACACGCGCGCCGAACACCGTCGATTCGGCGACGCCATTGCCGCCAAGACGGTTCGCGCCATGCACGCCGCTGGAATCTTCACCCGCGGCGAAAAGCCCCTCAAGGTTCGTGAAACCGTCGCGATTGATGCGCACGCCGCCCATGTTGAAATGCGCGGTGGGCGCGACTTCCACTCTTTCACGCGCGAGGTCGAAACCAATCCTCAAGCAACGGTCACACATCCCGGTGAAATTTTTTTCGACGAATTCCGCGCCGAGATGCGAAACATCGATCCAGACGCCGCCGTTTTTTGTTCCGCGTCCAGCCATCATTTCCATGTAACTCGCGCGCGAAACGCGGTCGCGTGTGGAACGTTCGATGCGTTCGGGATCGTAGCGGGTCATGAAGCGTTCGCCGGGACCGTTGAACAATCGAGCGCCCGCGCCGCGCAAACCTTCCTCGAGCAACGCGCCGTTCAAGCGCGAACCAGGAACAACCAAACCGGTCGGATGAAATTGCACCATCTCCATGTCCATCAGATGCGCGCCCGCTCGATACGCCATCGCCACGCCGTCCATCGCCTTTTCCTGGGCGCACGCGGCGCGTTGATACATCAGCGGCCCAGCCCCGGTGCAAAGCAATACCGCCTTGGCGCGAACGACAATGAATTCGCCGTTTTGAATGTCGAGCAACACCGCGCCGGTCACTCCTTTGCCGTCTTCGGTCGTGAGTAATTCCAACCCGCGCGTGTATTCGAGACAACGAATGCCCGAGGCAAAAACCTGGTCACGCAAACGCGCCATGATTTCGATGCCGGTCAAATCGCCAACGTGCACGGTCCGATCGAAGCTTTGGCCGGCAAACGGTTTTTGGTGGATGCGACCGTCTGGACGCCGATCAAACATGCAGCCGATTTTGTTTTCCAGTTCGCGCACGACGCGCGGAGCGTCCTCGACCAGTGTCCACGCGAGTTCCTGGTCATTCAGAAATACGCCGCCTTTGACGGTGTCTTCGAAGTGCGCCTGCGGGGAATCCTTCGGGTCGAGCGCGACGTTGTAGCCGCCCTGCACCATGCGCGTGCAGCCGCTTTTGCCGAGCATGCCCTTGGCGACGAGCGTGATGTCCAGCGAAGGATTGCGCCAGAACGCATGCAGCGCGGCCATCATCCCCGCGCCTCCTGCGCCGAGGATCAGGATGTCGGTGTCGAACTGGCTTTCCATTTGGAGAAAAACTTGCGGAACAACCCAAGCACCGCGAGCCGTTTCAATCGCTCAATCGAATGCGTCGGTGAAATGCCGCGCGGACAGACATCGCGGCAGTTGCCAAGCGTATGACAGCGAAAGACACCCGCTTCACCCGCCACCAGTTCGAGCCGTTGCGCTCGCGTTTTGTCGCGCGGGTCAACGATAAGATTCAACGCGCGGTTCAAGGCCATCGGACCCGCGTAACGCGGATGCAACGTGACGAGCGTGCAGGCGGAATAACACGCGCCGCAATCAATGCATTGCGGCTGGTGATTCAACGCGCGGCCTTCCTTGCTGTCGTGCGGGATGGGATAAAAATCGTTTTGGTTGAGATCATCGCGTGGCATGAATTGCGGCATCACTCTTTGATACGCGGCGAAAAAAGGTTTCATGTCCACAGCGAGGTCACGTGTGACGGGCAGGTTGCGAAGCGGTTCGATGCGCAGAGTGTCGCCAATGGTTTTCACCAGCGTGCTGCAAGTCAATTGTTCGCGGCCATTGACGACCATCGCGCAGGAGCCGCACATCCCGACGCGGCAGGAGAAACGAAAGGCGAGATCGGGACAAGGGCCGCATTGCAATGCGAACAATGCATCAAGCACGCTGGCTTTTTCGCCGACGCTCACCCGGTGCGATTCAAAGCTCACGCTTGCGCCCGGTTGCGCGGCGCTGCGTTGCACTTGAATGGTGATGTCTGGCACGCCGTAATCGTAGTGAGCGGAACGGAAGTTGCAAATGTTTTGAAACTTTACGTATGAAGAGACGGAGGCAATTCAACTAATGCTCGCTTTCTAATCGGGAGTTACCAAGTTGCATTCCAGGTTTAGCTAAGTTCCTTTTTTGAAAAAGTGCTCGCGTGGTAGTGTCCGGGGCGTTAGAGTCCGAAAGAGTAACGATGGACGCGCCGGAAACATTTTACGAACTGATCGAAGAGACCTGCCGCGACCTTTACATCAAATCATTGAAAGAAATCCCGCCGGATGTGGTCGAGGCCATTCGGCGCGCGGCTCAAAGGGAAACGAAAGAGGTCGGACGCCGCATTTTTTCGCATTATTTGCAGTGCATCGAGTTGGGGCAAAAAAAAGAAATGATCGTCTGCCAGGACACCGGCATACCGATTTATTGGGTGCAGATCGGCGGGAAGATGCGTTTGGACGGCGCGCGGCTGGATGACGCGATTGTCCGCGGCACGGAGCGCGCCACTCGCGAGCATCCGTTGCGTTCCAGCATCGTTGCGCCGCTCACCCGCGAAAATCGCCAGACCAGCACCGGCGAGCGCATTCCCATCATTCATTATGACTTCGTTCGCGGCTCGGATGTGCTGGAGATTTTGTTCATGCCGAAAGGTTCGGGCTCGGAGAATATGTCGTTCATGAAAATGCTCGTCCCGGCAGACGGCGTAAATGGCATCAAAAAGTTCGTGCTCGAGCAAGTGGTCGGCGCGGGCGCGAAACCTTGTCCTCCCACCATTGTCGGCGTGGGCATTGGCGGTTCGTCCGATTTGTGCATGACGCTGGCGAAAAAAGCGACGACGCGTCCGCTCGGGAGCAAAAATCCCGACCCGCAACTCGCTGCCCTTGAAGAAGAATTGTTCGCGGCCATCAACGAAACCGGCATTGGCCCGCAAGGTTTAGGCGGCGACACGACGGCGCTTGCCGTGCACATTGAATCTGCCTGGACGCATATCACCTGCAATCCGGTCGCGGTGA
>DASRBR010000677.1:0-5220 GCA_035653495.1 Verrucomicrobiia bacterium | reverse complement strand
ACCTATCTCCGTTGCGATTGCAACGTTAATCCATTGGAAATCGTCCGTGGTTGTGCCGGAGTAACCGCACAGTTTGACAGTTGCCCCATTTGCAGCACCAGTTTCGTATAGAAAAGAATCGCGGTCCCCCTCACCCTTGCCCTCTCCCCAAGGAGAGGGGAAACCTTCATCTGCGCTTGTGATATCCTGCGCGCGATCTTATGTCCGTGACGGAATTCGTGACTCCCTCTCCCGATGGGAGAGGGCCGGGGTGAGGGGAAAGGAACGATTTGAGAACCCGATGTTATGGGATGAAAGTTGCGCGAGGGAATATTGCCCGCAGAGCAGCGCAGCTTCGAACCGCTACAGCTTATTCAAGCCCCCGACTTTGTCGGAGTTAATGACTTGCGGAGAATTTTTCTCGCAGAGAGCGGTCCAGAACGGCTAGATTGCGTCCCACCCTGCGATGTGCAAAATTTATCCAAGATGGATTGGCAAGGCCGCCGGAAGACGCCTGCTTTTGTCATTGTTTTTCCCGCTGCTGCTCGCGATGCTTGTCGCGCAATCCAGCGTCGCCCAACCGGAGGGACAAATGGGTATCGAAAAAAAGGCTTACGGCAAATTAGCTGATGGCACGCAAATCGATCTCTACACGCTCACGAACCATCACGGCCTCGTTTGCAAAATCATCAATTTCGGCGCCATCATCACCGAACTGCACGTGCCCGATCGCAACGGCAAAACCGCTGACGTTGTGCTCGGTTACGATGACCTGAATTCTTATCGCGCAAACTATTCCTATTTTGGAGCGACTCTTGGACGCGTTGCCAATCGCATCGCCAAAGGAAAGTTTACCTTGGACGGCAAAACTTACACGCTCGCCATCAACAATCCTCCCAATCATCTGCATGGCGGCATTCACGGTTTTGACAAGAAGGTTTGGCAGGCCGAACCGACGACTGGCAACGATTCCGTTTCCCTGCGGCTCACTTACACGAGTCCTGACGGCGAAGAAGGTTATCCCGGCAATCTGAAAAGCACCGTCACCTACACGCTCAACGATAAAAACGAGCTTCGGATGGATTACGAAGCCACAACAGACAAGGCCACGCCGGTCAACCTGAGCAACCACACCTATTGGAACCTTGCCGGCGCGGGCAACGGAGAAGTCCTCGATCAAGTCCTCACCCTTGCCGCTGATAATTACACGCCGTTCGACGCCACGCTGATTCCCACCGGCGAAATCGCGCCGGTCAAGGGGACGTTGCTTGATTTCACAGCGCCCACGCCCATCGGCGCGCGTTTTGGCGGATTCATGGACCACGCGCCGGGTTACGACAATAATTTTGTGCTGAACGGCGGCGGAAAAAAATTGGCATTCGCCGCGCGCGTGATCGAGCGGCGTAGCGGGCGCGTGCTCGAAGTCTGGACCGACCAGCCCGGCGTCCAACTTTACACGCCCAATTACCACGATAACAAAACTCCGATGAAACACGGCGCGATTTATCGCGGTTACGGCGCGTTCTGTCTCGAAACGCAGGCGTTTCCCGATACCATCAATCATCCGAATTTTCCATCGTGCACCCTGCGGCCAGGGGAGACTTATCGCCGAACGACCCTGTGGCGCTTTTCAACACAATAATGGAAGTTCGTGTCGATAACTAGAAAGCATATTAAGGCTCGCCCTCACCCCGGCCCTCTCCCCCCAGGAGAGGGTGAACCATTCTGCTCCGCTCGGAGAAGAATTCCGTCTCCGGTTTTTTGGTGCCTTGGAGAAAATTGAAAAAATGCGGTGATTGAAACAAAGGCTCCAAATTCGGGCACGATGTGAAAACGCTCTCCCTCTTCCCGGGGGAGAGGGTTGGGGTGAGGGCGAGCGTAAAGAATTGAATTGCTAAATCCTCAAATTCGTTGTGGGCAATGCTTTTTTATTTTCGTGGTTTCAGTATTTGCAACCGTCACGTCAGGTTTCTTGTATCGCGGTCCCCTCACCTTTGTCCTCTCCCCAAGGAGAGGATGAACCATTCTGCTCCGCTCGGCGGGCGGCCTATCGCAGGTGCTGAACTCGTCTGCCTCACGAAGCTGCTGGCGCTTCGGGGCTGGCTTGTGATTCCTCAGCCATCTTGCCTTCCAGACTGGCGTAATAAAGACCGAGATTGTGCTGGGCGGTTTTGTCACCCATTTTGGCGGCCCGGCAAAACCATTTGACCGCATCGGCATCGCTTTGCGGGACGCCACGGCCGGTTTGATAACAAAGACCAAGATTGCATTGCGCGGGCGCAACGTCCTGTTCCGCAGCGGCCATGTACCATTTCACGGCTTCGGCGTAATCTTGCGGGACGACCTGCCCGGTCTCGTAGAACACGCCCAGGTTGAATTGCGCCTGCGGTTCGCCTTGTTCGGCGGCGGCATGATACCATTTGACCGCCTCCGCATAATTTTGCATCACGCCCTGGCCGGTTTCGTAGAGAACGCCCAAATTGAACTGCGCGGCGGGATCGCCCTGGTCGGCGGCTTCACGGAACCATTTTGCCGCTTCGCCAACTTCCTGCGGGACACCAAGGCCGTTGAGATAGCAAACGCCCAGATAACATTGCGCGGAGGAATCGTTTTGCTCGGCGGCTTTGCGCAGCCATTTGACCGCTTCCTCGTAATTCAACTGCACGCCCTGGCCGGTCTGGTAGCAAATGCCGATGTAACATTGCGACGCAGGATCGCCGGCTTCAGCGGCTTTTCTGATTTCGTCGAAGGACTGCCAGGTTGTTTGTTTCACAGCCATGGTATTGGTGGTTCAGGCGTTAAGGCATTGCAGCAAATCTGGCTGCACGGTCTTATTTTAAATGGTTCCCCGGCAAATTCAAGCTCTCATTAAAATTAATGTGGCGCGTCAACCTTCCTTATAATCAGACTCCCGACATATCAAAAAAGTGACATTTTTTTAAGGATGAAGTCCGAAATAGCCATACCGTCACAAATTCATCAGCAGTTTTTAACTTGACCATGGTTGCGTCTAATGTTAAAAACGCGCATTACCTGCTGACCATTGTCCGTTTGATGAACACGCGTTGCACAGAGCGGGTCTGTGCGCAGGCTGTTTCCGCACGGAGACGCATTCCGGGGTTCGGGGTTGAGTTGGATGATCAATCTCAGGGCACCCTTTTTTCCAACCTTCAACCACCCAACCTTTATGTCTCGTTCAACCTTCCTATTCCGCCGTTTTTACAAATTGAGTCTCATCCTGCCAGGTGCGCTGGTGCTTGCTTTTTTATGCATATCCCCCGCGCGCGCCGACTGGCCGGACAATAACACCAATGTGGCCAAATGGATCGAATGGCCGGACCGGTCCGTCAACGGATTCGATGTCCTCGCCGGACAGGAGCCTTCGAACCCGGCGGGTGGATCGCCCGCCCTCATCCTTGCCGATGATTTTCAATGCACCATGATCGGTCCGATCACGGACATCCACATCTGGACTTCGTGGATTTCGTTGAACGGCTCGACCAATATCCCCGCAATTCCCATCACGCTTGGTTTTTGGACCGACGTCCCGGCCACGAATAATCCCACCACGGGTCAAACAGTGCCGAGCCATCCCGGCTCCCTGCTTTGGACGCAGACCCTCACTCCGGGAATCGGTGTTGGTCATTACACGGCGCGGCCATGGACCGGTGCCAAGGAACAATTTTGGGATCCAGACCCCGCGCCTTCGGGAACAATCCTTGGCCCGGACAATCTCATCTGGCAGTACAATTTTTATCCGTCAAATCCCTTCGTCCAGCAGGGCTCGCCGAATTCGCCCGTTGTCTATTGGCTTTCGATGACGACGGGCAACAACACTTCGAGCACGACGAGCGGCGCGTTGATGGGTTGGAAAACTTCGACGAACCAATTGCTCGACAACGCTGTCTTCGGTCATTTGGATGCCGCCGGAAATCCCTTGTCCGACTGGAAGGAATTGATTTCTCCCGTCTCCGGCAATCAAAGGAGCCTCGATTTGTCTTTCGTCCTGACCACTCCTGAAGTCATCACCAATCCGCCGCCACCACCCAACAAATGGTTGCAACCGCCAAACCTCCTAAACGGCTACGACGTGGATGCAACCGCGCCGTTTGTTGCTGCGGATGATTTTCTCTGCACGAACGCTTCGACCATCACCAACATCCAGGTCTGGGGCTCGTGGAAAGGTGACGTGGTCGGCAGCAACACGACCTTTGTCGTGAGCATTTGGAGCGACGTGCCGTCCACGGTTCCCGGCGGATTCAGCCATCCGGGCGCTCTTGAATGGTCGGAAAAATTTCCGCCGGGGACTTATACCGCCGGATTCTATACCAACGGCCAGGAGCAATTTCTCATCCCGCCCAACGGGCTTTCTCCCGAAAGCGCTGTCTATCTTTACAGCTTCATTCCACAGAATCCGTTCTGCCAGCAAGGCTCAACCCAAAGCCCGATGGTTTATTGGCTCTCGGTTTATGCCATCAACACCTCGGCTGTCGGCGCAACGGCCACATTCGGCTGGAAAACCACGCCCAGTTCAAATCATTGGCGCGACGATGCCGTATATGGCGCCGTGGATTCATTCGGCAACATGGGCGGCTGGAAAGAATTGTTCGCGCCGCTCGGCGCCGCGCCTGTCAGTCTTGATCTAGCCTTCCTGCTGAACAACGGCCCGCCCAATCCGGATTGCGACCGCACCGTCGGCACAAAATGGCTTCAACCGCCAGACCGCTCCACCAACGGCCTGGATGTCTTTGACACCTACCCCGAAGTTCTTGGCGACGATTTCATCTGCCACGCGCCCGGGCCCATCACCGGCGTCTCGGTGTGGGGTTCATGGCTGAACGATATTGCGGACACAAACGCCACGTTCCAGCTTGGATTGTGGACCGATGTTCCCAAGATAACCACCAACGGTGCGACCGCGCCCAGTCATCCCGGCCAGGAGCTTTGTTCAACCACGTTTTATCCGCCCCAGGCTGTCGGCACTTCGTTGCAACGCTACCAATACTTTCCAGCGATTCCCAATGTCCACGAGACGTTTTACAAACCCGACATCGCCGGAACCGCCGGATTCATCGGCTCAGATACCATCATTTGGCGCTATGATTTTTATCCATTCCAGACCGCAGGCGATTGCTGGGTGCAACGCGGCAGTCCGCTCGGGCCCGGTTTGACATATTGGATAACGCTGACTTGCACGACCACGCCGAATGGCAGTACTTCCCTGTTCGGCTGGAAAACTTC
>DASRBR010000676.1:0-3574 GCA_035653495.1 Verrucomicrobiia bacterium | reverse complement strand
TCGGATGAATATTTTGCGCATCGCCTCCGTGAAGCTGGAAATGTCATTCTTGCTGCGGACCGCGGCGTCTTGCCTCAGGGACTGTTCCGCACCAACGCGCTGGCCGTCGGCGACATCTCAGCCGAGAAGGACCGCGATGGCATCCTGCGTCGCGCAAGGGCATTTCACATCTATCGCAAGTGGCATCCTGCCTTTCAACAAGTCGAGGATGACCGCCATTACGGCGTGAATCTGCAGGACGCAACGATCACTCCCAGCGCGATTTTCCTTCATCGACCGCAGATGGAAGATCCCAACGACCGCATCATCCGCATTCCGCTTGATAAAAACGGCAATTTCGACGTGGCCGATTTCTGGGGCACAAAACTTCCACCGCGCATGCCGCGCTTCGACAAGCCCTTCACTGACCAGGTCATCTGGCACATGGGCATTGTGCTGGCCGCGGAAGCGCTGCATCTCAACCTGGCCAATGCTGACATAGAATTGAACAAAGGCCGCATTACCTTGACCGGCCCTAACGGCATCAAACGCATCATACCGGTGGATTCCGACGGTTATTTTTACGTCAACTGGTGCGTCTCCATGAATGACAAGCGGTTGACCCAGGAACCGATTGAGAATTTCCTGGGACGCGATCAGGCCCGCCTCACGGGCGATACCAATCGTTATTCCCAATATATCGAACGCAAACAAGATTGGCGCGACAAACTCGTGCTCGTTGGTTCCACTGCTGTTGGCAACGACCTCAGTGACCGGGGCGCAACGCCGCTCGCGAAGGACACCTTCCTCATGAGTGAACATTGGAACGTGGCCAACTCCATTTTGACCGGCAATTTTGTGCGTCGCAGTTCGATGTTCATGGATCTTTTTCTCATCATCGTCATGGGCGCAATCGCCACGTTCATCACCTGGGCTTGCCGTTCGTGGACGGCATCAGTTTGGGTGGCCTGCGTTTCGCTCGCTTATGTCACGTTCAGCGTCGTCATATTCGTGGTATTCCGCTATTGGATGCCGATCGTTATGCCGTTGGCCGGCGGATTGCTGATCACGCATGGTTGTTTGCTGGGTTATCTGGTCATCTTCGAACAAGCTGAGAAAAGGCGCGTCCGCTCAGTTTTCAACAAAGTCATGGCTCCGGACGTGGTGGCCGAATTGCTCAACACCGAGAAGCTTTCGCTCTCCGGCGCGCGGAGAAAGGTGACGATTTTTTTCTGCGACATCCGCGGTTTCACCGAGATGACCGACATCAGCCGTGAAGGCGCCGCCGATTACATCAAGCAACACAATCTTACCGGTGAACAAGCCGAAGCCATCTTTGACCAGCAGGCGAAGGAAACGTTGGACACCGTCAATCAGTATCTCAAGCTCATCGCCGACGTCGTGCGCAAAAACGGCGGGACAGTGGACAAATTCATCGGTGATTGCGTCATGGCCTTTTGGGGCGCGCCCATCCACAACATGCATCACGCGATTTGTTGCGTGCGCGCGGCGATTGAGACCCAGCGGGCGGTGTATCGTTTCAACGAGGAACGCAAGGCTGAAAACCGCCAGCGCGAAGCGAAAAACATCACGCTGGCCGCGGAAGGCAAACCGTTGCTTTCGATGCTGCCCATTCTGGTCGTCGGCACCGGCATCAACACCGGCGTGGTGACAGTGGGGTTGATGGGCTCGGACGATCAATTGAATTACACTGTCTTTGGCCGTGATGTGAATCTTGCCAGCCGGTTGGAGGGCGTTTCCGGCCGCTCGCGCATCATTATCAGCGAAGCGACTCTTGCCGAGATCATTCAGGACGATGCGACGTTGGCGCTTTCTTGCAAAACATTGGATCCTGTTCCCATCAAGGGCATCCGCGAACCGGTGCCGGTCTTCGAGGTGCCATGGCGCGAAATAGGTACAGACGACACAACCATTCTGCGCCCTGCCGGCGAATCGTACAACACGGGGTATTTCACCGCTGGCGAACGCACGATGGAGTGATTCGCCTCCGAATCGCGCTGCTTCTTGATTTTTTCTTGTGAACCGGTTCGGCCATGGATTACCTTGTTTGCAATGTCCACCGGCTCCGGCGACCATCTGGATTCTTTAATTTAGCCGGCGAACCGAAAGACTGAATCAGCAACAAAAGGTACCGATATGTCCCAAAGACCATTGAATGTAGGCCTGATTGGCGGCGGCAAAGGCGCTTTCATCGTCCAACCTCATCAACGCGCCATCCATTTCGACGGCACGCGGCGCGTCGTCGCTGCCGCATTGTTTCCTGATCCCAAGATCGCCATGGAAGAGGCCGCAAACTGGCCTTATCCCATCAAAGGCTACGAGTCGTACGACGCGATGATCGCCGCGCAGAAATCTTTGCCGCAGAACGAGAAGCTCGATTACATCCTCATCGTCACGCCCAACCACGTCCAT
This sequence comes from Verrucomicrobiia bacterium, assembly GCA_035653495.1. Lineage (GTDB taxonomy): Bacteria > Verrucomicrobiota > Verrucomicrobiia > Limisphaerales > Pedosphaeraceae > DATAUW01. Next base: position 1,162 of record DASRBR010000676.1, on the reverse strand, counting down.
TTCGATCCAGCGACCAAGGCGCTCAAGGCAGGCATCCCGGTGTTTTGCGAAAAGCCGCTCTGTCTCAATCTCAAGGAAGCCAACGAAATGGTAAAGGTCGCGCGCGAAACGAAGATCCCGTTTTCATTGGCGCATACTTATCTCGGGCATTGGACGGCCCGCTTCGCGCGTTATATCGTGCGCAGCGGTTTGCTGGGCGAAATTCGCTGGATGGATGGTTCCTACACGCAAGGCTGGCTCGCGACCAAGCTCGAAGCGACCGGCCAGATGCAGGCCTCCTGGCGCACAAATCCGAAACTCGCCGGCGGCGCGGGTTGCGGCGGTGACATCGGCACGCACGTGCTCATGCAAATCCGTTACATCACCGGTTTGGAAATCACCGAAGTCGCGGCACATTTGGAAACTTTTGTTCCAGGCCGCGCGAACGACGACCATTTCATTGTCTATTGCAATATGAACAACGGCGCCAAGGCGCTGGTGCGTTGCACGCAGATCGCGGCGGGCATGAAGAACGATCTCGGCCTGATGGTGAGCGGCACGAAAGGGACGTTGCGCTGGCGTTCGGAAGATCCCGAATGCGTCATCATCAATTTGATGAACCAGCCGGATCGCATTTACTGGCGCGGCGGCGTCACACCGGGCGATGGTTTCATCCCCACGGACATTCCCGCGGATTTGATGGCTGAACCGACGATTCCGCTCGGGCATCCGGAGGCGTTTCATGATGCGTTCGCGCGGCTGCATCGCTGCTTCGAAGCCGATGTGCGCAAATGGCAGGCGACCGGAAAATTTGAGCCGGATGGCTCGAAATATGCAACCATCGAGGACGGCTGGATGGGCATTGCATTTATCGAAGCCTGCGTCGAAAGCAGCAGCAAAAAAGGCGCGTGGACTTCCATGCCGAAGGCGATTTAGGGCAATTCAAGAAATCTCGTGGCCGCCAAGCTGAGGAGCGGATCGGCAAAACCCCTCTCCTTACGCCGGTGGCCACGGTTTTACTGTAAAAGCTCCAAAGCTGCGATTATGCGGAATGGAAGGCGGAGTTGGTTCGTATTGCAGGAACGCTGATAAATTGTGCTTGACAGAATTCAAGGCGCTGCTATTCTCTTCATTGCGAGGAGGACGTCCGCCCCTCCGTTGAATCGCAGCGGACGCGTGAACG
>DASRBR010000675.1:0-2830 GCA_035653495.1 Verrucomicrobiia bacterium | reverse complement strand
TCCGCCTGGCGTGGTGTCATCTCGCCTGCAGCCATCATCGCTGCCTCACGTTTGGCTTCTTCCGATGACTTGTCCTTGTCCTGCTGGCCAGCCTGTGCTTGTTGCCGGGCAGCATCTTGTTGCTGCTTGTCCGCATTTGATTTCTGGCTTTGCGCCTGCTGTTGTTTTTGTTGCTGTTCCCGTTCTTTTTCCTGTTCGGATTTCTGCTTCGCCTGATTGTTTGCCTCTGAATTTTGCTCGGACTTGGACTGGTTCTGATTTTGTTGGGCTTGATTGTTTTGTTGCTGATCTTGCTTTTGTTTTTGATCCTGATTCTGCTGGTTTTGCTGATTTTGATCCTGCTGATTCTTCTGGTTCTGCTTGGAATTCTTGTCAGACTGCGATTGCTGCGACTGCTGCTGTTTTTTGAGTTCCTCGAGTTGTTTTTTGACAAACTCCTCGTTGTACTTCGCGTCCGCATCCTGTTTGTTCAGCTTGAGTGCGTTGGCAAACTGCTTCATTGAGTTCTCCCACGCTTCCTGTTTCTTGGCGGCATCCGGCATCTGCTCACCGATGCGATAAAGCGTGTTGCCCAAATTGTAATAGGCGCGTTGCTGCAGGTTCAAATCTGGTGATTCCAAGGCATCATTAAATTGCTTCGATGCCTCGTCCAATTGATGAGCCTGATACGCTGCGGTTCCGGCGTTGAAGTGCAATCGCGGATCGTCTTTTTTCTTTTCGAGTGATTGATTGTAGTCCTTCAACGCCTCCTCGTATTTGCCCTGGTTGTATTCGCGCAGCGCGCTCGCGGGACTGGCATGGACGCCCATGGGAATTGCAAGCAGGAGCAAAATCGTCACGGTCTCAAGGACCGCCGTGGTGGCTGACGTGGTTGCAGTTGAGCGACGCGAAGAACGGCGGCGGCTGCGGTCGGGCAGGAAAATCTCGGCGATGAGTAAAAGAATGGCAATTGCCAGCGGCAATTGGTATTGCTCCTTAAAATGCTGGAACAGGCGCACTTCGTTGTCTGACTTCGGCAAGGGAGCAATGCCGCGATCATACAGCATGTCCATCGTTTTCGTTCCGCGCAGCGGTATGTAAAAGCCCTTGGTGGCCGTCGCGATCTGCTGAAGCAATTCTTCGTTCAAATGCGACACGACTGGCTTGCCGTTTTCGTCCAAAATATTTTGCATGCGCCCGTGCTCATCTAAAATGCGCACTTGATCACCTTCGGGTGTGCCGATGCCGACAGTGAAAATGATCATTCCGTCCTTTGCCGCCTTTTCAGCTTCTGCCGCGGCATCGCTGTCATGATCTTCGCCATCCGTGAAAAGCACCAGCACCTTGTGATTGTCCGATTCGTTCTTGAACGATTTGCGCGCCTCGGCGATGGCTTCGCCGATGGCAGTGCCGCCTTGGGAGATGGTGTGCGTGTCCAACGCGTTGACGCTTTGTGTGAATGCCGCATCGTCCAGCGTAAGCGGACATTCCAGAAATGCATCGCCCGCAAAGGCAATGAGCCCAAGCCGATCCGTTTTTGCGCGCCGCATCAAATCGAGCGCCGCCAGTTTCGCGCGTGCAAGGCGATTGGGTGAAACATCCTGCGCCAGCATGCTGTTGGAAGTATCAATCGCCACGATTATGTCCAGGCCGCGCTGTCTTGCTTCTTCGCGGCTCAAACCCCATTGCGGCCGTGCCAGTGCAACAATCACGAACACCACCGCAATCACATTCAGCGCCATGCGCGCCTTTTGGCGACTGGGTGACACGCCGACTTTCAAGTGCCCGAGCAACCGTGCGGAAATGAACTGTGTGACCAATTGCTGTCGTTTGCGCCATGCCCACCAGAAAAAAAGGATCAATGCAGGCACCAAAATTAAAAGCAACCAAAGCATCTGTGGAGCGGCGAGTCTCATGGCAGCTTCCTCCAAATCGTGTTGCTGAGAATGTTTTCAAGCAGCACAAAAAACAGTCCCGGGATGATGACCCATGAAAACAGTTCATTGTATTGCGTGTATTTCTTCACTTCCTCGTCAGTTTTTTCGAGCCGGTCAATATCCGCATAAATTTTATTCAAGGTGGCCGAGCTGTCAGCGCGATAATACTTTCCGCCCGTCATGTTTGCGATCTTGGTCAAGGTCTCTTCATCCACGTCCACGGGAATCTTGACATAATGTTTGTTGCCAAAAATATCCGATTGCTGGATGCGCGCCTCACCCCGTGTGCCGACGCCGATTGTATAAACCTTAATGCCCAATGCCGCGGCGGCTTCGGCAGCGGTGAGAGGCGGCACTTTGCCGGCGTTATTTTCGCCGTCGGTCAACAGAATGACGACTTTACTTTTCGATTTGAGTTCGCGAAGCCGGTTCAAGGAAGTTGCAAGCGCTGAACCGATGGCAGTGGAGTGATCATCAAAACCTTCCATGTTCATTTGGAGCCGTTCGAGGTTTGCCGAAAAAAAATCGTGATCAAGCGTGGGTGGCACGACCACGAATGCGTGCGTCGCGAAAATGACCAGGCCAAGCCGGTCATTCGGGCGCTTCGCGATGAATTTTTTCAGCGTGTCCTTCGCGATCTGGAAGCGCGTCGCCTGCTGGCCGTTCAAAACGAAGCCATCATCCTCCGCCATCATGCTGCCGGACAAATCGAGAGCCACCACAATGTCCACGCCGCTTGCGTGAAGCGTGCTTTCGCTCAAAATCATGCGCGGCTGCGCCAGCGCCACGATGAAGCACGCGAGCGCGAGCCAGCGTAGCTTCATCAACATGCCTCCGGCGCTCGAACGGGTGATGCCGATGATGCCTTTGACGAGTTGCACCGAGGAATAGAGAAACGCGGGTTGACGCCCGCT